>CAIOSS010000001.1 GCA_903860995.1 uncultured delta proteobacterium
CCGGCGGGCTTCGCGTGCGAGGGCGACACCCTGCGCCACTGCGAGGACGGCGCCCCCGCCGCCCTGCGCTGCGCGGCGTACACCTCCGACGCTGGCACCTGCGCCCTGGTGTCGCCCGCGCGCGGGCACTACTGCGTGTCCCCCGTGGGCGCGCCGTGCCGGATGGCGGTCCCCCACGGCACCCACGACCACATCTACTTCGCGTCGTGTCTGGGCGCGGGCTCGGGCTGCATCATCCGCGTCACGCAGGACCACGAGTACGAGAGCGCCTGTGCACCCGACCTCGGCGCGTGCGACGCGCGCCTGGTGGGCCGCTGCCTCGGCGACCGCCTCGTCCTTCGATGCGAGCACGGCATGCCCGTCACCTACGACTGCGCCAGCTTCGGCGGACGCTGCGACGCATCGATCGGGGTGTGCGTGGGGGTCGTCGAGGGCCGCCGCTGCGGCGCGAGCTTCCTCTGCGCCGCGGGCCTGACGTGCGCGCCCGTCGCGGGGCGGCGCGGGGTGAGCGCCTGCGGGCGCTGACGCCGGTCACGGGTCGGTGACGTTGATCTCCAGCTCGTACCCGTTCTCCGCACCCTCGAAGCCGAGCACCACGAGCCGGTGCGCGCCGTTGCGGCGCGCGGTGAAGCTGAGGCGCTCGTTGTCGGTGCTGCCGTCGGCTCGCGCGACCGGGGCGCTGTGCCCGAAGTTGGTCGTGCCAGGGTTGAACAGGTACAGGTCGAGGTCGCCGTCCGCGTGGGAGAAGCGCGCGTCGACCTGCACGCGCTGCCCCGTGCGGAGGGTCACCGAGAACACGTCGAGGTCGGCCGGGCACACCCGGAGGTCGCGGCGGACGAAGTTGGAGCCCTCGACGGGGGTCGCCTGGGCGGCGCTGTCGTTCTCCTCCAGGTCATCATCGGGCTGCGAGCACGCAGGCGGGGGGACGCAGCAGCCGTCGCGCTCGATGAATCCCGGGTCGCAGTCGCAGTGGTCGCCGTGGGAGTGCCCGTGCGGGCCACAGTCGCCCGGCGCGCAGGTCACCGTCGGCACGTCGCGCGCGGCGGGGACGTCGACCGGGGCCGGCGCGTCGACCGGGGCCGGGGCCACGTCGAGGGGGGCCGCCGAGCCGGCGTCGACGACCGATGCGTCGGCGGCGACCGGAGCCGATCCGGAGGCGCCGCACGCCTGCAAGAGAGAGAGCGAACTGACCATGATTAGGTCGCGACATCGGAACATCATGAAGCGACCATCATCGAATCTGGGATGTAATTGCAATTGAAATGCAACTACTACCGCTCCCGGTCGACGACGCGGAGCACGCGCCGGTCGCTGGCGCGTCGGCCGTCGGCGGAGATGGCCTCGACCGAGGCCGTGAGGTCGCGGCCGACGAGCGTGTTGCCGTCGCGGACATCGAGCACGGCCCGGTCGCCGACCCGCACGAGGTGATCGCCGCTGACAAGCACGCGGCGCGCGTTGAGCTCCACCCGCCCCGGGTACTGGATCGCGGCGCCCTGCTCGTCGAGCACGGCGTAGGTGAGCCCGAGGCCCTCGGGGTCGGCCCCGGCGAGGCGCACCGCGAGGTCGAAGTGCCAGCCGCCCTGCGGGCCCAGCACCAGCTCGATCTCTGCGCCCTCCCGGGGCAGCTCGCGAAAGGCCGTGCGGCCCTCACCCAGCTCGACACCGAGCGGGCCCGCGTCTCGGGGAACGGCGACCGTGCCGCCGTCGCGCACATCGTCGGCCGGAGCGCCGCCGCACGAAGCGAGCACCGGGACGAGAACCACTTGCCACCAGCGCATGCCGTCAGTCGTTATCGCATCATCACTGCTATTGCAATCGTGGTATGAGAATGGTCGATATGGACATGCGGGTTGGAGCGCTGTTGGGTCTGGCGTGGACGTTCTCGGGGTGCGGCGATGCGGGCGCGCCGGCTGACCTGCGCGTCCGGGTGGAGTACCCGGTCGCGTATGCGACGCGACCCGTCGTCGGGGCGTCGGTGACGATCGATCGCGGCGGCGTCGTCCGTGTCGCCGTGACGGACGCGAGCGGCGAGGCGCGCTTCGAGGGCGCGGCGTCTCCGGGGTGGCGGGTGCGCGCGGAGAGGGCCCTGGCTCCCACGGAGGCGGGCGTGCTGACGGGGCACGCGCGCGCCGTCGGGCTGGCGGGGGAGGGCGTGTCGTCGGACGCGGTCTCGCTCACGCTGACCCTGGCGGGCCCCGCGCTGGGAGGGCTCGTGATTCGCGAGCTGTACTACTCGGGCTCGCCCGGCGTCGGCGGCAACCACTACTTCAGCGACCAGTTCGTGGAGCTGTACAACAACTCCACGGAGACCCTCTACGCCGACGGGCTGTGCATCGCCGACGCGCATGGCGCGGCCGGAGAGATCAACCCCGGCACGACGCCGACCCGCTTCGCGAGCGACGGCGACCACGTCTACGTCGAGAGCGTGTGGCAGGTGCCCGGCGGCGGGCAGGAGCACCCCATCCCGCCGGGCGGCAGCGTAGTGATCGCGCACGACGGGGCGCCGCACCAGCCGGACAGCCCGCTCGACCTCTCGGACGCAGACTGGGAGACCTACAACGATCGGCCCGACGGGCGGGACGTCGACTCGCCGACGGTGGCCAACCTCCGGCGGGTGATCTTCAACGGCGGCTTCGACTGGCTGTTGCCGGTGTTCGGCGGGTCGGTGGTGGTGTTTCGCGTCGACGATCCCGACGCGCTCGAGCGGGTGTCGGTGCCGGGGCTCCCGGGCAGGCGGGCGAGGGTGCCCGCGGCGGCGGTCATCGACGCGGTGGACGCGTTGATGGACGGCGAGAGCGGCCGCTTCAAGCGCGTCCCTGCCTCGCTCGACCGGGGCTTCACCCACGTCTCGGGGACCTACTCCGGCGAGAGCGTGCGCCGGCGCACCGTGGCGATGGTGGCGGGCCGGGTCGTCGTGCAGGACACCGACGACAGCGGCGAGGACTTCGAGGTGGCCTCGCCGCCGTCTCCGGGGCGCGCGTCGCCCGCGGCAGGTCAGTAGCTGATCGCCGCCGTCGGCCGGAGGAAGCAGAGGCCGTCGGCGTTGAGGTGACCGCCCGCCCGCGCCGAGAAGGTCACGAAGTCCCTCAGGTCGCGGACGCTGGAGTTGCCGCCGAGTTCGAAGCTGAGCGCGCTCGCGTTGCGCGGGGTGTAGCCCATGGTCTGGCCTCCGCGGTCGGGCACCGGGCGCATCATCCGGTCGACGAGGTTGGTCGGGACGACCCCCATGAGGTCGTCGAGGGTGACCACGCTCGCGCCGCCCACGAGCTGGGCCCGGGACGCAAACTGGTCGAAGTGTGCGGGCGGGTCTTCCACCCCGAGGCCGCCCCAGAAGAGGTGGTCCATGTGGACGGTGAGCTGCGCGCGCGCGGCCGTGGTGGCCGAGGGCTGCACCCCGGGCATGTCCTTGCTGCCGTTGTCGGGGTTGTTGCAGTTGAGGTACTGCGCGGGCGCGGCCCACCCGAGACGGAAGGTCACCGCGGAGGGATAGTCGGCGAAGGTCGGCGCGAGCCCGGTGGTGGTGCCGCGGTAGGTGGCCGTGCCTTCCACGTACTGGCTCCACCCGCGGCGGACCATCTGCTCGTAGAGGGCGACGCCGCCCGCGTCGAGGTTGACGTTGACGGCGCCCGGGGTGGCCGCGACGGCGTCGTAGCTGAACGCGTAGCGCACCGACGGGTCGAGCGCTCCGCCCGCGGCGGGGGCGCGGATCACCGCGAGGGGGATGGCTGTCTCGGGCGCGCCCCCCGCGCCGGTGAGGGGCCCTGGCTTCTGCACGTCGACGGCGAAGGCCCCGGGCACGCTCGCGACGGCGGCGCCGACCATGGACTGGTCCGACGGCGAGGTGCCGGGCTGGTTGAGGCGGACGTTGGCGACGGTGAGCAGGATGCGCGTGAAGCGCAGCTCCCAGCCGTCGACCAGCACCATCGCGCCCTCCTCGGGCATGGCGGTGTAGTCGGCGCCCTGCTGCCCGAGCTCCTCGCTGGAGATGCTCACCTGGATGGTGCGCGGGTCGCGGGTGGTCGCCGTGAAGGCCGCCAGGACGGGGGTTGCGAAGGACGGCGGGAGCACGGCGGCGTCGCCTGCGGGGATCACCACGTCGGTGCCCCCGCCGACGTCGGTGACACCGGCGTCGGAGGGCGTCGGGGCCGTGTCGCCGCAGCCCGAGAGCAGCGCAGCGAGGACCAGCGTGACAGAAGAAAGACGAGCGTGTGCGTAGACGGGTGCCTTCATGGAAGACCGTTCCTTTCGGGAGGCGTTAGGGGGTGTGGGATCGACGCGCTCAGCGCGTCGGGGAAAACGTGATGCCGTAAGCGGCGCGGGCGCGGGCGCGGTTGCTGAACGCCCTCCCGACATTGTCCTGTGACGTGAAGCGATAGCGGCCGTCGCGGGCCGTCCCCGCGGTGAGCTCCCGGAAGTCGGCGCCCTCGAACCAGCCGCGCGGGTCGACGCGCACCCGCAGCGCCCCGCCGTCGGCGGGCGTCACCGGCGCCGGGATGCCGCGCACCCTGCGGGCGGCGTCGAGCGATCCGCCGGTGGTCACGAGCGCCTGGTCGATGACCAGCGAGCCCTCGAAGGGCACCTCGACGCCGTCGCGCCGGGCGACGCCCGCCACCCGCACGGCGGCGCCGCCGAGCGCGCCGTCGCGGTTGAACATCCAGACCTCGCCGGTGAGCGCGGGCTCGCGGACGCCGTCGCCGCCGCCGGGCACCGCCACGAGCGCCGGGGCGAGCGCGTCGACCTCCACCTGCGTCGTGAGCTGCGCGACGATGCGGCCGCTCGAAAGGTGGCTCTCGCCGTGGGCGTAGGCGCTCGGCAAGAGCAGATCACCGAAGCGCTCGAGGGGGCCCCTGCGGTCGCTCTCCAGCGGCGCGATGGTGTTGAGATACAGCGGGCCGAGGGCGACCCGCGCCTCGCTCAGGGTGATCTCCCAGCCCTGGTCGCTGGTGAAGGTGAGCGCCTGCGCAGCGTCGCGCTCGATGCCGCCCACCTCGACGGCGAAGCGGACGCGCTCCGAGCCGGTGGTGTCGCCGCAGCCGGCGGCCCCGGCGAGGAGCAGGGCGAGGGCGAAGGTGCGACGCTTCATCGGGCTGGCTCCGTGGGGGCGCCGTGCCGCGCGGCGGCGGCGCCGAAGTGGAGGGTGAAGACCACGAACATCTGCCGCGGGGGCCCGGCGGTGAAGTGCCGCGCGGGCACGAGCGTGGGGTACTCGCGACTGCGGAAGTCGCTCGTGAAGTTGTACTGACCCCAGGCGTACTGCGCGTCGAGGACGTTCTGCGCGATGAGGCCGAGCTCGAAATAGGCCCAGCGCGCGCCCACCTGGGCGTCGACAGTGAAGATGGCCTCGCCGCGCTCGGAGTACGGCAGCGGGCGCGGGGCGACCCAGGTGACGCCGACGCCCGCCGAGGCCGTGACCGCGCGGCCGCGGATGCGCCACGGGAGCGCGCGGTGCACCGCCCCGTCGAAGCGCGCCACCCAGCCGGGCACGTACGGGACGAGGTTGCCGTCGTCGTCGAAGGTGGCCCGCGCGTAGGTGACGTGGGCGGCGAGGTCGAGCCAGGGGTTGGTGGCACGGGCGGCGAGCAGGGCGCCCTGCCGGGTGGTGCCCGAGGCGAGGGTGTTGCGCCCCTCGGTCTCGTTGAAGATGAGGTCCTGCCCGACGTGGGTGCGGTAGTAGAGCGCGCGGGCGTTGAGGGCGAGCGAGCCGAAGCGCCGGTCGAAGACCACGCCGCCCTCCAGCGCCGTGATGGGGCTGAAGGGCAGCTGCTGGTCGTTGCCGAGGTACACCGGGTCGGCCGAGCGGGCGCCGAGGCCCGCGCTCAGCGCGACGGTGACGCCCTTCCAAGGGCCCAGGAAGAGGGCGCCCCGGGGCTGCCACGCCACGCCGCCAGAGGTGCGTCGCTGGGTGGGGCTGCGGTAGCCCGAGCGGTCGGCGGAGAGGCACTCCTGGTCGAGCGGGGCGCCGCGCACGGTGATGCCACGGACGGCGCAGCGGTCGAGCACGTCGTACTGGAAGAGGTCGGCCCGAAGGCCGCCGCGCAGCACCACCCAGCTCAGCGGGCGCAGCTCGGCGTCGAGGTAGAGCGCGAGGTTGGAGACGCTGTTGTCGAGGCTGTAATCGGTGAGGTAGGGGATGTCGGTGGTGGCGCGCAGCCGCTGCTGGGTACTGTCGACGGCGTTGTGCCGGGCGTAGGCGCCGAACTCCACGGACTGGGTGCGCGCTTGCCAGGTGGTGCGAAGCCGGGCCGAGGCGCGCATGCCGACGTCGACGGTGGACGCGGCCTGGTCGATGAGGTCGCCGCGCTGGGCGTGCGGCGACTGGAAGGGCTGCTGCACGTCGAGGAGCGAGCCCGTGAAGTTCTCCCGCAGCCGGAAGCTGCGCAGCGAGGCCCACGCCTGGGCGCGCAGCACCGACGAGGCGCGGGTGCTGTCGACCTCGGCGGACACCAGGTGCCGCGAGACCTCGCTGCCCTGGGTGGGGTCGTAGGTGTCGTAGAAGCCGATGCGACCGGCCTGGAAGTCGTCCTCGCGGACGACCCCGGCGGAGCGGTATCGGATGCCGTAGGACATCGCGAGCACGCGCCAGGTGAGGGACCCGGAGCGGCCCTCGTACTGCGCGTTGGCGGTGGCGCGCTCGTAGCTGCGGTTCTGCCCGTAGCCGTCGGAGGTGGCGAGCTCGACGCCGCCGAAGGTGCCGGCGCTCTCGCCGTCGGGGCCCCAGAGGGCGAGCACGCGGTGGGTGTTGAACGACCCGACCCGGTACTGGATGTGCGCCCCGCGGGCCGGGAGCCGGAGGGTGTACTGCGCCGAGCCCGCGACGGCGAAGTCGCCCTGCCGCGGGTCGAAGGGGCCCTCCAGGACGTGCAGCGACTCGACCAGCTCGGGGATGAGGAAGTGCGTGTCGGCGTAGCCCTGGCCGTGCGGGTGCGCGGGCTCGTTGATGGGGACGCCGTTGACGGTGAACTCCAGGTCCTGCCCGCTGCGCGCGTCGAAGCCCCGGAGGAAGACCTGGTCGGCGTGGCCCTCACCCAGGCCGTTGCTCAGGAACATCCCCGGCGCCAGGCGCAGGAGGTCGCCAGCGCTCGAGCGCGGCACCGCGGCGAGCTGACCCACGGTGATGTTCACGTCGCCCGCACCCCGGGGAGGGGCGCCGTGCCCGCGGATGACCGCCGACGCCTCGGGCTCTACGGGCTCGGCCGGGGGGGGCGGCGACTGCCCCGAAGCGCTCGCCGCGCGCAGCGCCACGCACGCGCCGACGCACGCGCAGAAGCGCGGTGCGACAGGGCGATTCAGTGTGCGGGGCGAGGCCTCCATCGAGGTGCCGTATACCGTTGATGCAACACCATTGCAATAGTCTGCGGCCTGCGATTGGCGCTACGGGCCATCGGGGATTCCCGAGGGCGGGAGGGTGAGGGTGGCGATGGTTCCGCCCGGGCCGGAGCGGTGGGTGAGGGCGCCGCCGTGGAGCGCCGCGGTGCCCTGGGCGAGGTACACCCCGAGGCCCATGCCCTGCCCCGGCTCGCGGGTGGAGAAGAAGGGCTCGCCGACGTGGGCGAGGTCGGCCGGCGCGATTCCTACGCCCGTGTCGGTCACCGCGAGCGTGACGGCGCCGGCGTCGTCGGTGCTGAGCGAGACGGCGATGGCGTCCGCGCGCCCGGCGGCGACCATGGCCTGCCGCGCGTTGTCGAGCAGGCTCACCACGGCCTGGCGCATGGCCTCCGCGTCGATGCTGCGGGTCGCCCCGCGGACGCCCAGGGCGAGCTCGACGGCGCACCCGCGGCCGTCGCTCGACCAGCGCCCGACGACCTCCTCGAGCCAGGCCGCGAGTTCGACGGTCTCGCGCTCGCTCTCGCCCGCCACGCTGGGCCTTCGCATGCGCCCGAGGATGGCCTTGCAGCGCCGCACCTCCTCGCGGATGCGGTCGGCCTGGGCCTGCGCCTCGGGGTGCCCGGCGAGCATCTCGGACAGCTCCGCGGCGAGGATGGCCACGGTGCCGATGGGGGTGTTGAGCTCGTGCGCGGCGCCCGCCGCGACGGTGCCGAGGGCGCTCTGCCGGATGGCCCGCTCGCGGTCGAGGCGCGCCGCGGCCAGCTCGGACTCGCGGCGCCGGAGCGAGCCCGACACCCGGTCGACGAAGTACCAGAGCGCGCCCGCGGTGAGCGCGAAGGCCAGCCACATCCCGCGCACGTGCAGCTGGAACATCCCCGCCGAGTGCCAGATGTGGATGGCCTCCGGGCGCGCGAGGAGCAACCCCCCGAACGCCGCCACGGCCCCGACGGTGACCGCGAGGCTCCAGCGCCGGGGCACCATGATGCCCGCGATGGCGACCTGCAGGAGGTAGAGCGTGGTGAAGGGGTTCATCGCGCCCCCCGTGAAGATGAGCAGCGAGGTGAGGCCCGCCACGTCGAGCAGGAGGTTGGCGGCGATGAGCCCGTCGGGCAGGGACTTCGCGCGCCGCAGCCGCAGCGCGAGCACCACGTTGACGACCACCAGCGCGCCGACGATGCCCACCAGCGGGCCCATCGGGAAGGGGGCGTGCAGGAGGTAGCGGGTGCCCGCGATGGATCCCACCTGCGCGGCGATGGCGGCCCACCGGAGGCGGACCAGCCAGCGCGCGTCGAGGGGTGCCGTGCCCGAGGTCATGGCGCGACGCTACCGCTTCGGGGGGAGCTTCTGGAGCTTCCGTTGCAGCGAGCGGCGGTGCATCCCCAGGCGGCGCGCGGCCTCGGAGATGTTGCCCTGGGTGTCGGCGAGCACGCGCTGCAGGTGCTCCCACTGCGCGCGGTCGAGCGACGGGACCGTGACGCCCGCGGGCCCGGGCTCCTCGTCGTCGGCGTGCTCGTCGAAGGCCGCGTCGATCTCCGCGGGCTCTGCGGGCTTGGTGAGGTAGTTGATCGCCCCGCGCTTCACCGCCTCGATGGCCGTGGGGATGGACCCGTAGCCGGTCAGCACCACCACGTGCATCCCGGGCTGCTGCCGGAGCAGCTCGCGCAGCAGGTCGAGGCCCGACATGGTCGGCATGCGCAGGTCGATCACCGCGCGCTCGAGGGCGACGTGCGCGGCGATGGCGAGCGCCTCCTCGCCGGAGCCCGCGAGGTGCACCGTCCAGCCGCGGCGGGTGAAGGCCGCGCCGAGCGCCGCGCGAAAGGGCAGGTCGTCGTCACACAGGAGCATCGTGCGGGCTTCGGTCGGCGGCGCCATCGCGGTGGGTGACGGCTACCACGCCCGGGCGCCTCGGGACGCGCCCGCGCATGCGACATCATGCCGCAGCGCGCGCAGTTGAAGCGCGGGGGCGACGGTCGCAAGGTCCGCCCCGACGATGATGCGCCTCACGACACGACTGGGTCTCACGCTCGCCGCGGCGCTCGCGGGCTGCGGCGACCCCCTGGAGATCACCGACGACGCGCTCCCGGCGCAGTCCGAGCGGGGGTCGTTCAGCCTCGACATCGCGCACGACGACGGCGCCTTCCGCCGCGGGGCCAACAGCTTTGAGGTGCGCGCGACCGACGCCGCCGGCCACGCGGCCTCGGTGGTGGGCGTGACGGCGCGGATGCCGGGCCACGCGCACGGGTTCACGCCGCCGCGCATCGATTGCGCCGACGGGGTGTGCCGCGTGAGCGACCTGGTGCTCACGATGCCCGGGCGCTGGGAGATCACCCTGCAGCTGGTGGTGCCCGGGACGCGGGACGAGGCGCTGCTGACGCCGGTGCTGCGTTGAAGCGATGAGGGTCGCGCTCGCCATGGCGGTTGCGCTGGGCGCGGGCGCGGCGTCGGCGTGCCCCTGCGGAACAACCCTGGGCCCCGTCGCGCCGTGGACCCAGGCCGCCGATCGGGTGGCCTTCGCGTCGGCCCTGTCGTGGCAGACCGAGCCGGGCACGGTCGACGCGCGGGGGAGGGCGTGGTCGTCGCCGCCGGGGGTGTCGACGCACCGGGTGCTGCTCGACCTCGCGGCGGCGTGGCGGGTGGCGCCCGCGCTCGAGCTCGCGGCGCAGTGGAGCGCGGCGTACACGGCCATCGCGCTGCCCGGGGCGGCGAGCGCGGCGGCGAGCGCGGGCGATGTGAGCGTGCGCGCGCGGTGGGAGTCCGCCGTGCCG
>CAIOSS010000002.1 GCA_903860995.1 uncultured delta proteobacterium
AGATGCCCATGGTGCAGGCGGTGAGCAGGGCCGGGACGAGCATCGCGCTGACGAGGCCGCCCGCGGTACCGTGGTACGCGCAGGCCTTGCCCTCGATCGTCATGTTCTCCCAGTAGTACTTCAGGAGCTTGTTGGCGCCGACGATGGCGACCCCGATGATGGCCGCGTAGAGCGCGAGGCCCAGGATCACCATCAGCGCCACGCCCGCCGTCGAGGGCTGGCCGGTGGAGCCGTCGCGGGTCGCGACCATCACGCCGCCGATCGAGACCGCGCCCAGGATGTAGACGCCGAAGAGCGGCAGCATGATCGCCATGAGGTAGACCGCGAAGAGCGAGCCGCCGCCTCCTCGGTAGTTCACCCGGCCGCCGCCGCCCATCATCATCCCGCCGCCCGGGGGGAAGCCGCCGCCCGGAGGGGGACCGAAGCCGCCGCCCGGAGGTGCGCCGTACCCGCCGCCGGGGGGTGCGCCGAAGCCGCCGCCCGGAGGTGCGCCGTACCCGCCGCCGGGGGGTGCGCCGAAGCCGCCGCCCGGAGGGGCGCCGTACCCGCCGCCGGGGGGTGCGCCGTACCCGCCGCCGGGGGGTGCGCCGAAGCCGCCGCCGCCGCCCGGGGGATAGCCCGCGGTGTGCATCGGACCATGCCCGTTGGTACCTGGAATCTGCATCATTCCGACAAACCCTCCGTGTTGTGGTGCGCGAGCGGTGCCCATCGGTCGACGGACGCGACCCGTATACACCACGGTACGCCCGGGCTTGGAAGACCCTCCCCGGCCGCGGGACGTTTCCTGTCAGGTCCGCGAACGCGGCCGATGCGCAGCGCCACCTGTGGTACCGATGACCCTACCGAAGGGCGACGATGGACCGAGAACAACGACGGGCGCAGATCCTAGCCATCGCGGCGGAGGTCTTCGCGGAGAAGGGCTACCACGACGCCAAGATCGAGGACATCGTGGCGCGGGCGAAGGTCGCGCGGGGCACCTTCTACCTGTACTTCGAGGACAAGCGGGGCATCTTCGAGGAGCTCGTCTCGGGCTTCGTGCGGCAGCTCGCGGAGACCATCGAGCCCATCGAGACGGTGCCCGACTCCGACCCGACGCGGGTGATGCGCGAGCTCCGCAGCAACCTGCTGCGCCTCGTCGAGCGCTTCACCGAGGAGCCCGCGATGGCCAAGGTGCTCTTCTCCGCGGCGGTGGGCCTCGACGCCGACTTCGACCAGCGGCTGCTGGCCTTCTACGAGGAGATCGCCGAGCTGCTCGAGCGCTCGCTGAAGCAGGGCGAGGAGGCTGGGCTCGTGCGCCCCGGGCACCGGCGCATCCGCGCGTTCTGCCTCACCGGGATCATCAAGGAGCTGGTGTATCAGCTCATCCTGCGGCGCGCGGTGTCCGAGCCGGCGGAGCTCGTCGACGCCATGCTCGACCTGGTGACCGACGGGCTGTTTACGGATCCAGTGCGGGAGGCGGTGCGGGCTTCGAGCGCCCCACGCGCCACGCGATGACGGTGGCGATGAGGGCGAGCGCGCCCACCGCGAGGCCGATGCGGCCGTCGTAGAGGGCTACCGCGACGGTGACCGCGAAGGCGACGGCGGTGACCACGATGCGGTCGAAGAGGCGCACCCGGTCGCGCGTCGCGATGGCGAGCTGCACCTCGGAGAGCTGCTTCTCGAAGGAGCGGTTGGACGCGTCGCGCGCCCGGCACTGGGCGAGCATGTCGGCGGCCTCGTCGAGGGCCCCGCGCTCGCGCAGCGCGACCACGAGGTTGGTCATCGCCGACTGGAGCCCCGGGCGGATGCGCAGCGCCTCGCGGCTGGCCGACTCGGCCTCGCCGTAGAGGTGCAATTCGAGCGCGGCGTACCCGAGGTTGGCCCACGCGGCGTAGTGGTTGGGGTCGAGGCGGATGGCCTCCCGGGCGGCCTCGGCGGCCTCGGGGAAGCGCCGGCGCTCGGTGAGCAGCCACGCGAGGCGGCCGAAGCCCGCGGCGTTGTCGGGCTCGAGCTTGATGAGCTCGCGGGTGAGGGCCTCGGCGCGGTCGTAGTCCTTGAGGGTGCCGAGCACCCGGGCGGCCATCTCGAGCACGACGCCGTCGTTGGGGTCGAGCGAGAGCGCGCGGTCGATGGCCGCCGTGGCCTCGTCGGCGCGGGCCAGCTCGACGAGGCTGAGCGCGCGGCGGATGTGGTAGCGCGCGAAGTCGGGCTCCTGGGCCAGCGCGCGGTCGACGTGGGGGAGGGCGTCGGCGAAGCGCCCCATACACTGGAGGGTAAACCCGGCCAGGTAGTGGGCGTACCCGCGGTCGGGCGCGGCGCTCACGGCGGCCTGGGCGGACTCCCAGGCGGGCTCGTAGCGCCCGGCGCCGAGGCGCGCGCGGGTGAGCAGCACCAGGGAGTCGGCGTCGGTGGGCGTGGCGCCGAGGGCCGCGCGGGCCTCGCGCTCGGCGGCGTCGTAGCGCCCGAGGTCGAGGGCGACCCGGGCGCGCTTGCGGTGCCTCTCTGCGACCTCCGCTGGCGTCATGCGCCGTGTCGTAGCAGAGACGCCCCCCGGCAACCACCCCGCGAGAGATCCCATCGCCCGCGGGCTTGGGGTCGAGTACCCTCGCGCGCCACCAGAGATGCCCAGCACCATCCACGCGTACGCGCAGCGCGGCCCGCGCGAGTCCCTCCAGGCGATCGAGCTCCCCCACCCCGGCGCGCCCGTCGGCCACGACGTCGAGATCGAGGTCGCGCACTGCTCGGTCTGTCACAGCGACGTGCACCTGCTCGACGGCGACTGGGGCGAGGTCGCCCGCCCGCTGGTGCCCGGCCACGAGGTGGTGGGCCGGGTGGTCGCGCGCGGCCCCGACGCCGCGCTCGCCGTGGGGGCCCTCGTCGGCGTCGGCTGGCAGTGCGGGGCCTGCGGTGCCTGCCCCGCCTGCACCTCCGGGCGGGAGCACCTGTGCACGGGCGGCAAGCGGCGCACCTGCGTCGGCCGCCAGGGGGGCTTCGCCACGCGCATCCAGGTCGACGCGCGCTTCGCCTTCGAGCTGCCGCCCGGGCTCGACCCGGCCACCGCGGCGCCGCTGCTCTGCGCGGGGCTCACGGTGTTCTCGCCGATGGAGCGCCTCGGCGTGAAGGCGGGCGTGCGGGTCGGGGTGGTGGGCGTCGGGGGCCTCGGCCACCTCGCGGTGCGCTTCGCGTCGGCCCTGGGCGCCGAGGTGATCGCCTTCGACCCGGACCTCAACAAGCGCGCGCTCGCGACCTCCCTCGGGGCGCGCGAGCTCGTCGACGCGCGGGGCGCGCTCCCCCGCGACGCGGTCGACCTGCTGCTGGTGACCACCCACGTCTCGCTCGACTGGGACGCCTGGATGAAGGTGCTCGACCTGGAGGGCACCCTCTGCCTCATCGGGGTCCCGAGCGAGGCGCTGCGGGTGGGCGTCGACCCGCTGCTCGACGAGCAGAAGAAGATCACCGGGAGCGTGATCGGCAGCCCCGCGACGATGCGCCGGATGCTCTCCTTCGCGGCCGAGCACGCCATCGCCCCCATCACCGAGCGGATGCCCCTCGCGCGGGCCAACGAGGCCGTCGCCAGCGTGCGCGAGGGCCGCGCCCGGATGCGGATCATCCTCGACGTCTGACCCGCAATGGCCTCCCTGCGCGGGTGGTCGTTGCGGCGCCGTGGGGTTCCGTGCGAACACCCGTTGCCATGTTCAAGAAGGTGCTGGTGGCCAACCGGGGAGAGATCGCCGTGCGGGTGATCCGCACGCTGCACGAGATGGGCATCGCCGCGGTGGCGGTGTACTCGGAGGCCGACCGCGCGGCGCTCCATGTGCGCATGGCCGACGAGGCGTGGCCCATCGGGCCGGCGCCCGCGCGCGAGTCGTACCTGGACATGGACAAGGTGCTCGACGCCGCGAAGAAGTCGGGCGCCGAGGCGATCCACCCGGGCTACGGCTTCCTGTCGGAGAACCCCGAGTTCGCCGACGCGTGCACCCGGGCGGGGGTGGTGTTCATCGGGCCCCCGGCGAGCGCGATGCGGGCGATGGGCAGCAAGCCCGCGGCCCGCGCCCTGATGAGCGCGGCGGGGGTGCCCATCGTCCCGGGCGCGCAGCCCGGCACCATCGACGAGCTCATGGTGGCGGCCGAGCGCGTGGGCTACCCCGTGATGCTCAAGGCCGCGTCGGGCGGCGGCGGCAAGGGGATGCGCTTCGTCGACCGCCCGGAAGACCTCGCGGCGGCCTTCGAGCGCGCGCAGAGCGAGGCGCTCAAGAGCTTCGGCGACGCCACGGTGTACCTGGAGAAGGCCATCGTGCGGCCGCGGCACGTCGAGATCCAGGTGCTGGGCGACCAGCAGGGAAACCTCCAGCACGTCGTCGACCGCGACAGCTCGGTGCAGCGGCGGCACCAGAAGGTGGTGGAGGAGGCTCCGTCGCCCGCGGTGTCGGCCGAGCTCGTCAAGCGCATGGGCGAGGTCGCGGTGCGCGGCGCCAAGGCCGTGGGGTACTTCTCCGCAGGGACCTTCGAGTTCCTGCTGGGCGAAAACGGGGAGTTCTACTTCCTGGAGATGAACACCCGTCTCCAGGTGGAGCACCCGGTCACGGAGCTCATCACGGGCCTCGACCTGGTGCGCGAGATGGTGCGCGTCGCCCACGGCCAGGCCCTCGGCTTCGGCCAGGAGGACATCGTCCGCCGCGGCCACGCCATCGAGTGCCGCGTGTACGCCGAGGACCCGTCGAGCGGCTTCCTCCCGTCGCCGGGGCGCATCGAGAAGCTCCGGCTGCCGGGGGGGCCCGGCGTGCGCGACGACGGCGGCGCCTACGCGGGCTGCGAGATCAGCAGCTACTACGACCCGCTCATCTCCAAGCTCAGCGTGTGGGCGCCCGACCGGCCGCGCGCGGTGGCCAAGATGTCCCGCGCCCTGCGCGAGTACGTGGTGACGGGCATTCGCACCAACCTCGCCTTCCACCAGCGGCTGATGGCCCACCCGGCCTTCATCGCGGGCGACTACGACACCGGCTTCATCGACCGCTACCGCGACGAGCTCGTGGGCTACCCCGAGATCGCGCCCGACGACGCCGAGGCCTGGGCCGTCGCCACCGCCCTCGCGGCCTCGCGGCTGGAGGGCAACGTCCGCGCGCCCGCCGAGCAGGGCGGGGCCCGCGGCCCGTCGCCGTGGGTCATGGCCGAGCGAGGCCGCTGGTCGTGAGGCTGCTACGGCTGGACGTCGAGGGATTCCGGTCCATCGATGCCCTGTCGTGGCGGCCCGGCGACGTGACCGTGCTCACCGGCCCTCGGGCCGACGACCTCTGCGCCGCCGCCATGCACGTCGCCAACACCGCCGGGGGTTGGAGCGCCTTCGCCGAGGGCTTCGCCGAGGAGCCGCCGCACCCGAAGGGGCGCTTCACCGACGGCTTCGGCGAGACCCGCTGCTTCGCCCGCCTCGGGCCTGGGGAGGCGGAGAGCCTGTGCTTCGGCTACGAGCTGCTCATCGAGCGCATCGAGCAGAACAATGCCTGGGCGATCGTATATGAGCGCTTCACGCTCGACGACGACTTCGAGCTGAAGGAGCTGCTGGAGCGGCAGGGCTCCCGGGCGGTGTTCACCCCGTCGCCGAGGCGCGCCGCGCGGGCGGGCGAGCGCCCCCCGAAGGAGCAGGTCGTGCAGGTGGCGGAGGACATGTCGTCCCTCGGGGCGATCCCGTCGCTGGCGAGCGACCCGCGGGTGGAGCCCTACGCCGAGCGCCTCGGGGGGTGGCGTCGCCACGGCCGCGTCGACCCGTCGCCCGCGGGCGCGCCGCGGCGCTTCGAGGCCGAGCGGCTCTTCCACGATCGGCTGTCGGCGGACGGGCGCAACCTGGCCAACGCGCTCTACAGCCTGTGGGACATCGAGGCGCTGCGGGCGCCGGTGCTCGCGGGCCTGCGGGTGCTCGACCCTACCGTGGAGGGTCTGAGCTTCCCCGCGGTGGACGAGCGCGGGATGACCGTGGCGCTGGTCCATGCCGACGGGCGGGTGACGCCGCTCGCGGCGATGGGCGACGAGGCCGTGGCGTGGCTGCTGCGCGGGGCGATGCTCTGCGGGGTGTCGCCGGCGCCGCTGCTGGTCATCGACGCCGCGCAGGCCGACCTGCCCGAGGCGATGCTGGGGCCGCTGGCGGCGATGATCCGCGGGGGGGCGGCGCGCGCGCAGGTGGTGCTCACGGGGGTGGCACCGGCGCTCGACGCAGCCCTGGACGCGGCCTTCGGGCCGGAGGGTGACGGACCGCGGCTGGTGCGCTCCGAGGTGTGACGGGCAGGGGCCTCCGAGGGGAAGACACCCGGCCCACGGACCTCGACCGCCGCGCCCGCACGCCCCGACGCTCCCTCCTCGCGCTCGCCGCGGCGCTGACCATGGTGGGCGCGTGCGCCCGGGCTAGCGAGGGCAGCGTCGACGCCGACGACGCACAGGCGCCCGCGCTCGACGCGACGATGACCGACGACGCCGGGCGCGACGAGCCGGAGGTCGGCGCGGCGGATGTGGGCTTCGACGCGGGTGTGCCGGACACGGGCGCTCGCGATGTGGGCGTGCCGGACGTGGGCTTCGATACGGGCGCTCGCGATGTGGGCGTGCCGGACACGGGGCCGCGCGACGTGGGCGTGGTGGACACCGGGCCGCCGGTCGAGTGCGCCGCGGGCGCGTCGCGCTTCGCTCAGGGCAACGTGCACGCCTGCTGGCTCGACGAGAGCGCCCGCGCCTGGTGCTGGGGCGGAAACTTCTACGGTCAGACCACCTTCACGACGACCAGCGGGTCCCCGTCGCCGGTGCGCGCGCCCTCCTTCGACGGGCTGGCGCTGGCGGCGGGGGAGTATTTCGGGTGCGTGATCCGCAGCGACCGCACGGTGCACTGCGCGGGGCTCAACGACGCCGGGCAGATCGGCGACGGCACCACCATGAACCGCCTGGACACCGTCCCCGTGCTCGGGCTGACGGGCGTGACCGCCATCGCCGCGGGCTACAAGCACGCCTGCGCCGTGGTCGCGGGCGGGGCCGTGCGCTGCTGGGGCCTCAACGACCGTCGGCAGCTCCGGGGCCACGTGCGCCGGCACGGGCTGCAACGCCCGCCCGCTGGCGGTGGCGGGCCTCACGGGCGTCACGCAGCTCGCGCTCGGCAACCGGCACACCTGCGCGCGCAGCACGGGCACCACCGTCTGGTGCTGGGGGTGGCACCTCGCGGGCATGCTGGGCATCGGCGCCACCACGCCGGCCCAGAGCACGATGCCGCTGCGGGTCGCGTTCTGACGGAGGGGCGGGGGAGAGGTCAGATCGGGCGGGGGCAGAGGCGGTGCGCGAGCTCGCACGCCATCGGGTCGCGGTAGAGCGAGCGGCAGTCGGCGCCCGCGCACGCGCAGCCGCCGATGCCCACGCACCCGGTGCCGTCCCAGGCGTAGCCGAAGAAGGCCGCGCAGGCGCCGACGCCGCGGGCGTCCTGCCTCACGCAGATCGGCGGTGAGCCGCCGCCGCCGCCGTCGGGCGCGCCGGCGTCCATCTCGCAGCCGGGCTCGGAGGCGCAGTCGCCGCCTTCGCCGCTGCAGGTGCAGGTGGTGCACGGGTCGATGCGGCACGGGACGCCCACGCGGCAGGTGACGCCGGAGATGACGCAGGTGCCGGGGCCCGCGTCGGGGGGCGGCGGGACGATGCCGCACTGGCCGCGCCGGAGGTACGGGCGACCCGGGCAGGTGGAGCTCGCCATGAAGGTCGAGCCGTCGCACGCGCAGTAGGTGGCCAGGTCGCGGGTGCAGGGCTGCGAGGGCTGGCAGGTCCACGGGATGCCGCAGCCCTCGGGGCCGGCGCACATGGCGCCCGCGGGGCAGTCGACGTTGCCGCGGCAGGTGCGCGGCGGGGGCCCGGCGTCGACGGGCGGGGGCGGCTCGTCGCACGGGCCGCGGTACCGGTAGGGCTGCGAGGGGCAGGACGAGCTCCCGAAGAAGGTCATGCCGTTGCAGCCGCAGAAGGGCGAGAAGTCGTCGGTGCACGGGCGACCGAGGGCGGGCTGGCAGGTCCACGGGATGGAGCAGCCTTCGCCGCCGAGGCACTCCAGCCCGGGGCGGCAGTCCGCCGTGGTGGTGCAGGTGCTGGGGACGTCGACGGCGGGCGGCCGGTCGACCGGGGGGAGCGGCGTGTCCCCCAGGGAGGGCCGATCCGTCGCCGGGGGCGCATCGGTTGCGCCGCCGCCATCGGGGTCGGCCTGGATGACCACCGAGCCGCAGCCCGAGAGCACGGCCACCAGGGTGAAGGAAACAAACGTCGTAAGGATTCTCATCGGGCACCTCCGGGTGTGAATGCCAGGCCCGGTGTGGCCCAGGCAGGCACAAGAACCCGCGTTTTCGCGGGTCACGCCGGGAGATAGAACAAGTATCGCGCCAACGAGGGAGGGGAGCGCGAGGGCCCGAGTGACGGAGGTTCCTGGGCCCCCGTGCGCCCACGCTCGTGCGGCGCTGACGGGGGCGGTCAGAGCCCGCGCGAGCGCTCGGGGCGCAGCGGGACGCGGCCGTCGATGGCGGCGTCGATGAGCGCGACGATGCGCTCGCGGTCGCGCGGCAGGCGCCCGCCCAGCGGCAGGTGGTTGGACGCGTGGTTGGTGCGGAAGACCGCGTCCGTCGGGCGCGCGAGGTCGACCATGGCGCGCAGCTCGCGCAGCAGGTCGGGTGTCGGCGGCACGGCGAAGCGCCCGCGCCCCGCGAGCGTGGCCAGGGGGGTGCCCGGCACGATCGTCACCGTGAGCGCGGAGAAGTACGCGGGGTTCATGTCGGTGACGAGCCGCGCGGTGCCCTCGGCGTGCGCTTCGCTGCGCTCCATCCCGACGCCCAGCAGGGCGATGACGCTGAGCGCCATGCCCGCGGCGTGCGCGCGGTGCGCGGCCTCGACGTGCGCCGCGGCGTCGTCACCCTTCGCGATGCGCTTGAGGGTGACGTCGTCGCCGGACTCCGGGCCCACGTAGAGCAGCGAGAGCCCGCGCTCGCGCAGGGCGCGCAGCTCCGCGTCGGTCTTGCCGAGGACGTTGCGGGCCATCGCGTAGGCCGACACGCGCCGCAGCCGGGGGAAGCGCTCCGCGGCGCGGTCGAGGATCGGCAGCCAGTGGTCCATCGGGAGCACGAGCGCGTCGCCGTCGGCGACGAAGAGCTTCTCGACGCCGTCATCGCGGCGGGCGGCGTCGTCGAGGTCTGCGAGCACCTCGTCGAGCGCGCGCACCCGGAAGGCCTTCGCGCGGTACATGTCGCAGTAGGTGCAGTGGTTCCAGGAGCACCCGATGGTGGCCTGGAGGATGAGCGCGTCGGCCTCCGAGGGCGGCCGGTAGATGGAGCCTTCGTAGCGCATCGCGGGCTCCACTCCTACCCGATCCCGCGGGGGCGCGCCCAGTGCTCGCAGTCGTGGGCCGACGTCCTGTTCAACCCGTCAGCGCTCCTGAAGTACGGTACTACCTCCTCCTCACCTGCAGCGAAGTTCCGCTTCGAAGGAAAGAAGACCGACATGGACCGCTTGAAGATCCGGTCGCCCTCACAACGCGCGCTCGCGCTCTCGCTCTGCGGCGTCGTGGCCCTGAGCGCTGCATGCAGCGACGATGGAGCGGTGGTGGCACCCGCCGATGCGGCCATCGCTGCGGACACTCCAATGACCACGGATGTCCCCCACGCGACGGACGTGCCCCACGCGACGGACGCCAGCGGCCACGGCGACGCCGCGGCGCCGAGCTGTGCGATGGGGGACACGGTCTACCGCCCGACCGGCGCGCACTGGGACTACATGGACCCGAGCGAGTGGGCGATGGCCTCGCCCGCCTATGCGATGTGCACCGGGATGAACCAGACCCCCGTCGACCTCCCGGCGATGACCGCTGCCGAGACCACCCCGCTCACGTTCAACCACTACGGGATGCAGGCCCTGCGGCTGCTCAACAACGGCCACACCCTCCAGGTGAACGTACCCACCACGTACGGCGGCACCGACCCGTCGGTCTCGTACAACGGGACGACCTACTACCTGCTGCAGTTCCACGCGCACACGACGTCGGAGCACACCATCGCGGGGACCTCCTACCCGATGGAGTTCCACTTCGTGCACGCGACGAACGCCACCGCGACGGCGCAGTACCTCGTCGTCGGCGTGATGTTCAACATCGGCGCCGAGAGCCCCGTGCTCCGCACCATGCTCGCGCAAGACCCCGGCGAGGAGTGCATTCGCGAGCGCCTGTCCGACCAGGTCGAGCTCGGCAGCCTGCTGCCCGCCAACCGGTCGTTCTACCACTACAGCCCCGGGTCCCTGACCACCCCGCCGTGCACCGAGGGCCTCAACTGGTTCGTCCTGAGCGAAGCCCTCACGGTGGGCGCGGAGCAGGTCGCGGAGTTTGGTCGGGTCGTGCACGGACGCAACAACCGCCCGGTGCAGCCCCTCAGCGGCCGCATGGTCACCCGCTACACCGCCCCGTGAGCGGCGCTCCGATGGGACCTCGCACGCCTCGATGGTGCCTCGCCGCGTCGGCGGCGCTCGGCTGCACGCCGTCGCCCCCGTCCTCCAACCCGTCGCACATCGAGGCGCCGCTCGTCGCGTCGGTCGAGCCCGCGACGGATGGCCGCGCGCAGATGATCGGTCGGCCGTGGCTCCGGCAGCGCGCCACGCTGTCGCTCCACGGCAGCGAGGCGCGCGTCGCCTTCGACTCCGAGTCCGGCGTGGCGGACGTGCGCTGCCCGGAGGAGCTCGTCGGCACCTCGACGCAGGGCTGCGGCAGCGCCGCGGAGGCCCGCGCCCTCGAGCAGCGCGTCGACCGCGCCCAGGACGAGTGGCGCGGCGAGGCGACGAGCACCCGCGGCTCGCTGCGCCTCTCGTTGCGCTCCCCGCAAGGGACCGACTCCCTTCGCCTGAGCTGCCGCTGGGTCGAGGGCGGCGCGCTCGGCTGCGACGAGGTGTCCGGCTGGCCCGTGCGCGAGGGCTTCGTGGCGCCCGCCGCGGTGACCTTCTCCCGCTCCCGCTGAAGCCACACCCGCGCTGTTCGCCGGGGCGACGTCGTGCCGCAGGCGCAGCAGGTCGTACACGGAGTCGCAGATGGCCGGCTCGTGGTCGACGACCAGGAGGCAGTGCTTGCGCGGCGTGACCTCACTCATGGCGTCTCCCCTCGGTGCCTCGGCAGCACGACGCGGAACACCGCCCCGCCGCCGGCCTGGTTCTCGACCTCGATGCGGCCGCGGTGGTCCCGGACGATGCCGTGGCAGATGCTCAGCCCGAGGCCCATCCCCTCCCCGGCGCGCTTCGTCGTGAAGAAGGGGTCGAAGATGCGCGACAAGACATCCTCGGGGATGCCGCCGCCGTTGTCGGCGATCTCGACGACGGCCTCGGCACCGGCGCTCCGCGTCGCGATCGTGATGCGCCCGTCCGTCCGCCCGGAGGCCTCGATGGACTGCACCGCGTTCACCAGGAGGTTCAGGAACACCTGGTTCATCCCCGCGACCGCGCACGAGATCGGCGGCACCGGCCCGTAGCGGCGCTCGACGGTGATGCCCCGCTTGTCGAGGCGCCACTGGATCATCTCGACGCCGCTCTCCAGCGGGGTGCGCAGGTCGATGACGTCGACCTCGGCCTGGTCGAGCCGCGCGAACTCCCGCAGGCTCTTCACGATCGTGGCCACGCGCCGCACGCCCACCCGGGAGCGCTGCAAGATCCGCTCGATGCTCCCCTCGACGTAGCCCAGGTCCGCGGCCTCGCTGGCGCGCCGCACGCCCGCCAGGACCTCCGGGGCCGCCTCGGCCAGCGCGGGCTCCCCGCGGCGGTACTCTGCCAGCACGGCCCGCATCCCGTGGATGTCCCGCTCCAGCACGGCCAGGTTGTTGTCGACGAACGCGATGGGGTTGTTGATCTCGTGCGCCATCCCCGCGCTCATCAGCCCCAGCGACGCGAGCCTCTCGGACTGTGAGACGCGCGCCTGCAGCCGCCGCCGCTCGGAGGTGTCGCGCACCGCGTACATCACCGCGAGCCCCGCCGGCCACTCGACCGCCGACACCACGAGGTCCATCGGGAACACCTCGCCGCCCCGGCGCAGCCCCTGCAGTTCGACGACCCCTCCCGCGAGGGGACCGCCGCCGGAGCGCGCGAACTCCGCGAGGTCGCGCCGGTGCTCCTCGCGCAGCTCGGGCGCCACGAGGTCTGACACCGGCCGGCCGACGAACGACTCCTCGACGTAGCCGAACATGCGCCGCGCGGCGGTGTTGACCAGCGTCGCGACGCCCTCCCCATCGCCCACGACGATGCCGTCCTGGGCGCCCTCGATGAGCTGCCGGTAGAGCCGCTCGGAGGCCGCTGTCGCCTCGCGGGCCTCCTCGCGGAGGTCCGCGAGGTGGAGCTGCACCCGCACCCGCGCGATGAGCTCCCGCGCCGAGAAGGGCTTGGTGAGATAGTCGTCCGCGCCGACGTCGAGGCCGGCGAGGCGCGACTCCTCCCCGGCCCGCGCGGACAGCAGCAGCACCGGCAGCGTGCGCAGCGAGGGGTCGGCCCGCACCGTGCGGATCAGGTCGATCCCGTTCATTCCGGGCATCATCACGTCCGAGACGAGCATGTCCGGTCGGCGCGCGCGCACCTCCTCCAGCGCCTCGCGGCCGTCGGCCACGGTGACCACCTCGTGCGTGACCGCGAGCAGGCGACGGACGTAGTCCCGCATGTCGGCGTTGTCGTCCGCCAGGACGATGCGCTTTCGCGTCCCCTGCCCGACCGGCGCCTCCTCCGCGGGCTCGCGGGCCTCCTCCGCGGGGACCCACCGCAGCGCCTCGGCCACGAAGGCGTCCGCGCTCGTTCGGGCGTCGCCCGGCGTCGAGGCTCGCGGCGCGCGAGAGACGCGCTCCCCGGGCAGGTGGTCCGAGCCCCGCGGGACGCGCACGGTGAAGCACGACCCTCGGCCCGGCGCGCTCTCCACCGAGACCTCGCCCCCGTGGAGGCGCGCGAGCTCCCGCACCAGCGCGAGGCCGATGCCTGTCCCCTCGGCGTTGCGCCCCGCCGCCCCCGGCACCCGGTGGAAGCGCTCGAAGAGGTTGGGAAGCTCCGCCTCGGGGATGCCGGTGCCCGTGTCGCGCACCGCCAGCCGCACGGCCGCATCGTCGGCCTCCAGCGTGACCCTGATCTCCCCGGCGAGCGTGAACTTGAACGCGTTGGACAGGAGGTTGAGCACGATCTGCTCCCACATCCCCCGGTCGACGAAGACCGGCTCCGGCAGCGGGGCGCACGCCACCACCAGCCGCATGCCCGCGCGCTCCACCGCCGAGCGGAACGTGCTGGCGAGGTCGGTGGTGAGCGCCGCGAGGTCGACGGGCTCGAAGGCGGCCTCCGCGCGGCCCGCCTCGATGCGCGAGAAATCGAGCAGCGCGTCGACCAGCTTCGAGAGCCTCAGCGCGTTGCGCTGGACCATCCGCAGCTCGTCGGCCACCGGGCCCGACAGCTCTCCCCGGACGCCCCCGAGCAGGTCTTCCAGCGGCCCCAGCATCAGCGTGAGGGGCGTGCGGAACTCGTGGCTCACGTTGCCGAAAAACTCGGTCTTCGCCCTCGTGGCGGCCTCGGCGCTGCGCGTGGCCTGGCCGAGGGCCTCCACCGCCTCGTGGCGCGCGGTGCACTCGAAGATGTAGCCGATGTAGCGGGAGATCTCCCCGGCGCCGTCGCGGATGATCGCGGTGAGGTCGCGGACCCAGCGGGTGCGGCCCTCCGGGTCGATGATCCGGTAGTCCTCGTGCTCGAAGACCAGATCCCCGGAGGCGCTGTGCTCGGCGACCTCGCGGGTCACCGTCGGGAGGTCGTCGGGGTGGATGGCCCCGGCGTACACCACGCGCCCGGACAGGAAATCCTGGGCGTTGTAACCGAGGACATGGCGGACGTTGGGCGAGACGAACTCCACCGGCCAGCCCTCCGTGGCGCGCCAGCTGAAGATCGCGACCGGCACCGAGGACTCCAGCAAGGTGTGGAAGACCAGGTCCTCGATGTCGCGGTTGGTCGAATCCATCGTCGAGCACCTGTAGGCGGCCGCGTGATCGGGCGTCGGTTGGTGGTCGACCCGCGCCGACGGCCCACCCTCCAAGGCCCCGCGAGACCCCCCTCTATGGGTTCCCGGGCGGGTCGCGTCAATCTCCGCGACGGGCGACGCGCCGGAGGTCGACACGGAGGGGGCGTCGATGAACAATGCGCGCCCGGAACCGATCGCGCCGGCCGCGAGGCACGGCGAGGAAGCCTCAGACCCATCGCAATGTGGACCAGCGCATACCGTGACGACACCTGGCGCGACCTCGGGGCAGAGCCCTGGGACCTGCTTGTCATCGGCGGCGGCATCACCGGGGCGGGCATCGCCGCGGAGGCCGCGCGGTACGGCAAGCGCGTGCTGCTGGTGGAGGGGCAGGACTTCGCCTCGGGCACCTCGAGCCGCTCGACCAAGCTGGTGCACGGGGGGCTGCGCTACCTGCGGCAGGGGCAGTTCCTGGTGACGCGGAAGTCGGTGCGCGAGCGCGAGCGGCTGATGACCGAGGCGCCCGGCCTCGTCGACCGCCTGGGCTTCTCGCTGGCCGCCTACCCCGGCGACCAGATGCCCCAGTGGATGTACGGCGTCGGCCTCGCCATGTACGACGCGCTCGCGGGGAAGTGGGCGCACCGGGGCCAGACCACCGACGCCATCGTCGAGCGCATCCCCTCGCTGCGCGGCTCCGCCGTGCTCGGCGGCTACCACTACTTCGACGCGCAGACCGACGACGCCCGGCTGGTGCTCCGGGTGCTGCGCGAGGCGGCCTGCCGCGGCGCCACGGCGATCAACTACGTGCGCGCCGACAAGCTGCTCCGCACCCGCGACGGCCGGGTGCGCGGGGCCGTGCTGCGCGACACCGCGCCGGGCGCGTCGCGCGAGGTCGAGGTCGAGGCGAAGGTGGTCATCAGCGCCACCGGCGCGTGGGCCGACGAGCTGCGGGCCGAGCTCGGCCACGCCGGGCGGCTGCGGCGCATCCGCGGCAGCCACCTCACCTTCTCCGCCGACCGGCTCCCGCTGCCCGAGGCCGTGAGCCTGCTGCACCCGCGCGACCAGCGCGCCGTGTTCGCGATCCCGTGGGAGGGCGTCACCATCGTGGGCACCACCGACGTCGACCACGGCGCCCTCGACGCCGAGCCGGCCATCTCCGACGACGAGACGGCCTACCTCCTGGAGGTGCTGGCCAAGGCCTTCCCCTCGCTGGCGCTCGGGCCCCAGGACGTCATCTCCACCTGGTCGGGCGTGCGCCCGGTGATCGACACCGGCAAGGCTGACCCCTCCAAGGAGTCCCGCGAGCACGCCATCTGGCGCGAGGAGGGCCTGCTCACCATCACGGGCGGCAAGCTCACCACCTTCGCGGTGATGGCGCGCGAGGCGCTCGCCGCGGCGGAGGCCCAGCTCGGCGGCCTCGGGCCCCGCGGGCGCATCTTCGACGAGGCGCCCGGGGAGGTCGCGTGGCCCGACGCGCTCGACGCCGCGGCCCGGGTGCGCCTGCTCGGGCGCCACGGCAGCGAGGTGGGCG
>CAIOSS010000003.1 GCA_903860995.1 uncultured delta proteobacterium
ATCATCGAGGCGTCTTCGTAGAGCAATGGGGCGTTCACGCGCGGCACCCTACACCCGCCCCCGCCTTGCGCCGGGCACTGAACATTTGTACGGTTCACCTATTATGGACCCTCGATCCAACGCCCCCATGGATCCGACCAGCCTGGCGGTGCGAGACCCGCAGCCGATGGAGTTCACCGACGTGCAGCGGCGGCTCATCCGTGACGCCTACGCCAACGGGGCGAGCGACGAGGAGTTCGCCGTCCTGATGGAGATCGCCCGCGCGCGGCGGCTCAACCCCCTGTTGCGACAGATCCATTTCGTGAGCCGCTGGGACAGCGAGAAGCACCGCCCCGTGTGGGCCGCGCAGGTGTCCATCGACGGGCTTCGCGCCATCGCCGAGCGCACCGGGCTCTACGCCGGGCAAGACGAGCCGGAGTTCGTCGAGAACCCCGACGGAACCATCAAGCTCTGCCGCGTGCGCGTGTGGCGCCGCGACTGGCCCCGCCCCGCGGTGGGCCTCGCCTACTGGGCGGAGTACTGCCAGATGGCCCGCGACCGGACGACGGGGAAGTCACGGCCCACGGCCATGTGGGCGCGCATGCCCCACGTGATGTTGGCGAAATGCAGTGAGTCCCTCGCGCTGCGAAAGGCCTTCCCGGAAGACATGTCGGGCCTCTACACCAGCGAGGAGATGGGCAGCGCACCAGGGCAGCAGGCGCCCCCTCCGCCGCCGCAGGTCGTGCCCAACCCCCCGCAGCCCACGGTGGTCCAGCGCGTCGAGACCCGCGTCGAGGAGCGCCTCTCGGTCCCCGGCAGCACCGCCTCGCTAGGCCCGCTGCGGGTGGTGGCCAGGGTGCCTCCCAACGCGTGGCTCGACTACCTCGGCTGATCAGCGGAGCGCCAGCACCCGCAGCCCCTCTCCCACCCGCACGCTCTCCCCGATCGCCCGCGTGAGCCGCTCCTTCGACCAGCGCACCGCGGCCTCCAGCGCATCGTCGCCCACCGCGCCATCGAGACCCGCGAGGCGCCCCGCGATCAGCGCAGACAGCGTGCACCCGCCACCATGAAAGTCACCCGGCAGTGCCACCCGCGGCGCCTCGATCAAGCGCACGCCCGCGCGGGTCGCGAGCGCGTCGACGGCCGTCGGCCCCGCGAGGTGCCCGCCCTTCACCAGCGCCGCCCGCGCGCCCGACGCCACGAGCGCGACCGCAGCCTCGCGCGCGTCTTCGACGGTCGTTACCCGGGCGCCCAGCAGGGCCTCGGCCTCGTCGATGTTGGGCGTCACGAGCGTCGCGAGCGCGACCAGCCGCCGCATCGCCGCGAGCGCACCGTCGTCGAGCAGCCGCGCGCCCGCGTCGGTGCGGGTCGCCACGATCACCGGGTCGACCACCAGCGGGACGTCCGGGTGCTCCTCCGCAAGCGCCCGCGCCAACGCGACGTTGTCGGTCGAGCCGAGAGCGCCCGTCTTCCAGGCGCGAATGGTCTGATGGAGGAAGATCCGCTCGGCCTGCGCGCGCACGAGCGATGAGTCGACGGGGTGCACCGACGCGAGGCCCGCGGTGGACTGCACCGTGAGCACCGCGGCGACGGCGCAACCCCAGGCGCCCGCGGCGTGGAAGGCCTTGAGGTCCGCCAGGAAGCCAGCGCCTCCGGAGGGGTCCAGGCCCGCCACGCTGAGCGCGCAGGGTCGCGCCGCGTCGGTCACGGATCTCAGGCCTCGGCGAACTGCTCGGGCGCCCGCTCGGCCTCCTCGGCCGTGTCGGGCTCGTCGGCGACGGCCGGGGCCTGGCCCGCGCTCTCGTCGAACTCGATGCGCCAGTTGCCCGTCGGCGACAGGCCCACGTGGAGCTTGCGGGGCAGCGGGCCCTGCGACATACGCTCGAGAAGCACCCGAGAGACCGCGGGAATGAGCGAGCCGCGGAGGATGTGCTCGACGTTTCGGGCGCCGGTCTCGGCCTCGGTGCAGCGTCGGGTGATCTCCTCGAGGAGCTCGGGGTCGAACTTCGTCTCGATGCGGTGGCTGGTGAAGAGGCGCTTGGCGAGGCCGCTCAGGCGCATCTCCGTGATCTCCCGGAGGATGGAGCGGGAGATGGGGGCGTAGGGGATCACCGACATCCGGGCGAGCAGCGCGGGCTTGAAGTGCTTGCTGAGAATCGGCCGGATCTCGTTGACGACCTCCTCGACGGAGGGCGGCTCCTCGCGCTCGTAGATCTTCATGATCGCGTCGGTGGCGAGGTTGCTCGTCAGGATGATGATGGTGTTGCGGAAGTTGATGTGGCGCCCCTCGCTGTCCGAGAGCGAGCCCTTGTCGAACACCTGGTAGAAGAGGTTCATGACCTCGAGGTCGGCCTTCTCGCACTCGTCGAGGAGCACCACGGAGTACGGGCGCTGCCGCACGGCCTCGGTGAGCACGCCGCCCTCGCCGTAGCCCACGTAGCCGGGGGGCGAGCCGATGAGCCGGGAGACCGAGTGCTTCTCCTGGAACTCGCTCATGTTGATGACGGTCATGAAGCGCTCGCCGCCGTACATGGCCTCCGCGAGGGCGATGGCCGTCTCGGTCTTGCCGACGCCCGACGGGCCCACGAAGAGCAGCACACCCACCGGCTGGTTGGGGTTGTTGATGCCCGCCTGCGAGATGCGGATGGTCTCCGCCACCACGCTCATCGCGTGGTCCTGGCCGCGCACGCGGCCGCGGAGCTTGTCCTCGAGCGAGAGCAGCGTGGCGATGTCGTCCTTCTGCATCTTGCCGACGGGGATGCCCGTCCAGTTGCCGACGATCTTCGCCACGATGTCGACGTCGACGTCCGCGTGCACCAGCGGCGGCTTGCTCTTCACCTTGTCATGCTCGGCCACCGCGGCGTCGAGCTTCGCCCGCGCCTCGGTGGTGTCCTCGCCCGGCTTCGCCGCCAGCACCGCCTGGCGCGCCTCGCGCACCACCCGCACCGCGTCGCGCTCCTTCTCCCAGCGGGCGTGGGTGTCGACCCGCTTCGCCTCGTTGGTCGCGATGCGCTTCACGAGCGCCTCGTAGGTCTCCTCGTCGATGGTGAAGCCCGAGGCGCGGTCGCGCTCCAGGGCCTCGCGCTCGCGGTTCTGCGAGGCGAGCGCCACCTCGATGTCGACGAGCTCCTCGGGCTTGGCGTCGAGGTTGATCTTCACGCGCGCCGTCGCCGTGTCGAGCAGGTCGACGGCCTTGTCGGGCAGCTGCCGACCGGAGATGTACCGGTGCGACAGCTTCACCGCCGCGACGATGGCCTCGTCGCGGATGGCGATGTTGTGCGCCTTCTCGAAGACCGGCCGCAGCCCGCGGATCATCTGCACCGCGTTCTCCTCGGAGGGCTCGTCCACGGCCACGGGCTGGAAGCGCCGGGCCAGCGCGGCGTCCTTTTCGAAGTACTTCTTGTACTCCGACCAGGTGGTGGCCGCGATGGTGCGCAGCTCGCCGCGCGCGAGCGCCGGCTTCAGCAGGTTGGCCGCGTCGCTGCCGCCCTGCGCGCCGCCCGCGCCGATGATGGTGTGCGCCTCGTCGATGAACAGGATGATGGGCTTGGCCGAGGCCTTCACCTCGTTGATGACGTTCTTCAGGCGGCTCTCGAACTCGCCCTTCACGCCGGCG
>CAIOSS010000004.1 GCA_903860995.1 uncultured delta proteobacterium
GCGCCCGCGCCGAGGCCCAGGATCACCCCGGCGGACATCCCGCCGCGCGCGGCCGGCGGGGGCGGCGCGTAGCCCTGCGTCGGCGGCCACGGGCCCGACGGACCCGACGCCGCCCACGGGGCCTGGGACGGCGGGCCGTACCCGGGGTGCGACATCGTCGAGGGGACCATCGGGCCGGAGCCGTAGCCCGCAGGCGTGGCCATGGGCATCGGCGGCGCGGCGGTCATCCCGATGGTGCCGTATCCGGGCGGCGTCGCCAGGGGCGCGGCGGTGGGCAGGGGCCCAGGGTAGGTCTGCGCGGCGAGGGGTAGGCCCGCGGCGCTGGAGAGCACCGGGATGAGCGCCGCGAGGGCCTCGTTGGCGTCGTGGAAGCGCTGCCCCGGGTCGCGCACCACGCAGCGCGCGAACCACGCGTCGAAGCCGGGCGGCACCATCGCTGCGCGGCCGTAGAGCCCGGCGCGCACCGACGCGCCGTCGATCGGGTCGACGAAGATCTCCTTCAGCAGCATCGCCAGCGCGAAGTCGCCGTGGGCGATGCGCCAGTAGTACGCCCCGGTGAGGGCGTAGAACGCGATGAGCCCGAGGGCCCACACGTCCGTCGCGGGGCGGATGGCGCCCTGCTCGGCCTGCTCCGGGGCCATCCACAGCGGCGAGCCCAGGGTGGAGGTCGCCATCGCGGCGGTGCGCGACTCGCCGATGACCTTGGCGATGCCGAAGTCGAGGATCTTCACGGTGTACGGCGCGCCGTCGCGGCGGGCGTGGGCGAGGAAGATGTTCTCGGGCTTGAGGTCGCGGTGCACGAGGCCCCCGCGGTGCGCGGCGCCGAGCCCGTGGCACAGCTGGCGGTACACCTCCAGAAGCTCTCCGGGCGCGAGGGCCCGTTGCTCCAGCACCTTCGCGAGCTCCTCTCCCTCCAGAAGCTCCATCGCCATCCACGGGGTCTCGGTCGCCTCGTCGATGCCCGCCGCCACGACCTCCACCAGGTGGTCGCTGCGGATGCGCGCGCCGACGGTCGCCTCCTGGGTGAAGCGCTCGCGGTTCTTCGGGTCGCGCACCAGGTCGGGGAGCATGATCTTCAGCGCGCGCTGCCGCTGCGTGCTCACCTGCTCGACGACGTACACCGCGCCCATGCCCCCGGCGCTGAGGTGCCGCAACACTCGATAGTCCCTCGCGAAGATCATCCCCGGTACAAGCTGCGGCAGCGCCATGAGCGCGCGATGCTAGCGCCCGCGCGGGCTCCGCGGCTACCGCGCGGGGGCCGCCGCGGGCTCGAGCCGCGCGAGGCACGCCAGCACCCGCACCGGCGCGCTCGGTCCCCGGCCCGGGCGTAGGCCGTGAGGGCGAGGGCCGGAACGCGGCGGCTCTCAGGGGAGAGACGGGTCCGCGTCGGGCCCGGTCATCAGCTCCGGGCGTACGTGCCGGTCGAAGTCCTCGCCGCTCAGGACCCCGAGCGAGACCGCGGCCGCGCGGAGGGTCGTGCCCTGGGCGTGGGCGGCCTTCGCGACGCGGGCGGCGGCGTCGTAGCCGATCACGGGGCTGAGCGCCGTCACCAGCATGAGCGAGTCGCGCAGGTGCCGCGCGATGACCTCCCGGTCGGCCGCGATGCCGTCGACGCAGTGCTCCTTGAAGCTGGCGCAGGCGTCCGCGAGCAGCGCCACCGACTCCAGCAGGTTGTGCAGGATCACGGGCTTGTAGACGTTGAGCTCCAGGTGGCCGCCGCTGCCGGCGACGGTGATCGCGACGTCGTTGCCCATCACCTGCGCGCACACCATGGTGAGCGCCTCGGCCTGCGTGGGGTTGACCTTCCCCGGCATGATCGAGCTGTCGGGCTCGTTGGCCGGCAGCGTGAGCTCGCCGAGGCCGCAGCGCGGGCCGCTCGCGAGGAGGCGCACGTCGTTGGCGATCTTCATCGCGGCGACGGCGAGCACCCGGAGCGCGCCGCTCAGGGCGACGAGGGCGTCGTGCGCGGCGAGCGCGGCGAACTTGTTGGGCGCGGTGCGGAAGGGCAGCGAGGTGAGGGCGGCGACCTCCGCCGCGACGCGCTCGGCGTACCGGGGGTGGGTGTTGAGCCCGGTGCCCACGGCGCTGCCGCCGAGGGCGAGCTCGAACACC
>CAIOSS010000005.1 GCA_903860995.1 uncultured delta proteobacterium
AACGTGGCGTGTGCGCCGGCCACGATGAGCGCCCGCTTCCCGGCGCCCTTTGCGGTGTTCTCGCTGCCGGTTCCGCGGGCCTCGGACTGGGACGTCGTGGTCACGCCGGACGCCGGCGTCGACGTGAACCTCATCACCTGGCTCCAGTCGCCGACCGACACCTCGTGCTACCCGACCCGCGGCATCGGCGTAGTGAGCTGCGACTACAGCACCTCCATGGGGGGGCCCGGCGTGGCCGAGACCACGCGCGTCAACGCGACGACCAACCCGTACCGCCTTGTGATCCTCGTGACGACGCCCCAGGGAGGCACCCGCGGCGGCTTCAGCGTCACTGTGCGCCCCCGCGCGTAGGGCGAATCGGCAAAGCAACGCGGCACCGCCACAGGCAACTGTCCGCGTCAGGCGACGGAAGCGATCGCGGTCTGGCGGAGCGCCACCGCGGACGGGTGACGGCCGACGACGCGGCGTCGGGCGTCACCCGCCCGGGGCGCTGCCGCGCACAAGGGCCTTCCAGCTCTCGAGCTCGAGCGGGCGTGAGAAGAGGAAGCCCTGGGCGAACTCGCAGCCGAGCTCGAGGAGGCAGTCGCGCTGCTCGGCGGTCTCGACGCCCTCGGCGATGACGCGCGCGTTCAGGGCGCGGCCGAGACCGATGATGCTCTCGATGATGGCGCGGGTGCGTTCGCTCGGCAGGACCGCGATGAGGCTCCGATCGATCTTGATGTAATCGAAGGGCAGCCGCTGGAGGTACGAGAGCGACGAGTACCCGGTGCCGAAGTCATCGAGGGAGATGCTGATTCCCAGGTCGCGGAGGCGCTTCAGCTGCGAGAGCGCCAGGCCGAAACGGTTGATGAAGACGGACTCGGTGAGCTCGACCACGATCTGGTCCGGGGCGACGCCGTGGAGAGACAGCTCGCGCGCGATGGAGTCGTCGACGCTGCTCAGGGAAGAGTCTTTCGCGGACACGTTGACCGAGAGCGGAACCGGGCGAGCCCCCTCTGCGGCGAGCTCAACGAGGGTCGCGAGTGCGCGGCGGAGGACGAGCCGGTCGAGCAACGCGATGTCGCCAGACTGCTCGGCCAGCGGGATGAACTCGTCGGGCGTCACGACTCCGAGCTCGGGCGAGGTCCAACGTGCGAGACACTCCCCGTGAACGAGCGCCCCGGTCGCGAGGACGACGATGGGCTGCACGGCGATACGCAGCTCCGAGCGCGCGAGCGCGAGCGGCAGCACCTGTCCGATGCGTTCGCGGCGCGCGTGCTGGACATCGGTGCCCTGGACGTAACAGGTCACTCGGTTTTTTCCGCTCTGCTTCGAGATCAGCATCGCCAGGTCGGCGCGGCGCGCGAGCTCGTCGACGGTGACGCCTTCGTCGTCGGCGACCCCGACGCTCGCGGTGATGTTGAAGTTGACGCCACGGACCAGGTACGGCTCTGACAGGCTGGCGCGCAGCGCCTCGGCCAGGTGGGCCTGCTCCTCGTCGGCGAACACGAGAAACTCGTCGCCACCCATTCGCCCCGCGACCGCGTCCGGTGGCAGCGCAGCCGCGATGCGCTCCGCGGCCGTCCGGATGATCTCGTCCCCGAAGAGGTGTCCCATGCGGTCGTTGACGCCCTTCAGTCCGTCCAGGTCGAGGTAGATGGCGACGCAGCGTCGACCGGTGCCGAAGCGGTTGGTGCCCTCCAGCAGCACGCCGTGCCGGTTGAGCAGTCGGGTGAGGCGGTCGGTGTGCGCGAGCAGCAGGAGATCGATGCGCTCCCGGCTCGTCAGCCGGTGAGCCTCGAAGACCTCGATGACCAGCGCCAGGGTGGGCAGCACGCCTTCGACCAGTGCGATCTCGTCCGCGGTCCATCCGCCGGATCGGACGGTGCAGATTGAGAAGACGTGCACGTCAGGACGCGGGGAAAATAGGGGAAACGCCGCGTAGTCGGTGGCTCCCTGCGCGGCGAACTGACGGAGCAGCGCGAACTCGTCGGCGCCCTCCCCGAGCGCGAGGCGACAACGCAAAGTGAGGCGCGAGCTCATCACCCGCTGCAGCGGGCTTGCCTGATGCTCCGGGGCCTGCAGGAAGCCCCAGGGCCGCTCGGTGCGCGTCACCTCGGGGGAGTCGTGTCGCCAGGTGAACCCGACCCCGGCGAGGGACGGGTGCAGCGAGAGCACCGCGAGGCTCACACGCCACGGATCGAGCCCGACTCGACGCAAGGCGTCGACGGTCATCTGTACCGCGAGCGCCACATCGAAGCGGTGCAGGGCCGCCTCGGTGAGCTGGTCGCGGAGCTGCCACATCGCCCGCTCGCGATCGAGGACCGTGGGCGGGGTTTCGGAAGGCGCGCTCGATGGTGTCGACAATGGGCTCCAGCGCTCCGCTGACTCAAACGTACGGCTTCTTCTGACCAAGGGAGGCTGGCGACGTCGGTCCTTCATCGGTCGCCGCAGACCCGGACTTGAGCCTCGCGTCGCCAAGATCGGCTGTACCCGGAGGGACACTATTGGAATTCCGTTTTGGTCTCCAGGGTTTGAGAGCACGGAGCGGGACGATCACCTGAGCGTCACCGTCACCGTGACCGCTCCGGCGACCTTCTGAGGCTGGTCGAGCGGTTGGTCGGCAACGGACGGACACGCCGATCGGATGAGGACTGCGTCTCTCAGTGGAAGTCGTGCGACGCCGGCAGCGTCAGGGCCGCGACCTCCGGCGCCAGCGCGAGGGCCTCCGCGCGAATGGCCCTCACGCTGAGCACGCCCTACGGGTGCTGCACGACGCCGTAAGTTACCGAAACACCCATGACCCGTCGTACCCGCTCCCGCGAGCGTTGGCAGGAGCTTCCGGGACGCTGCCTTGGTCAGTTGGAGAACAGGAAGGTGGCGTCGCAGTAGCCGAGCGCCTCGCCCGAGGCGAAGTTCGAGAACTGGCTGGGGTCCTCGTGGTGCCAGTACCAGCGGGCGCGGCCGGGCAAGGCGGCGATGGAGCACATGTCCGAGAGATTGGTGAACGCGCCGACGACCTGGGTGAGGCCGTCGGGCACCCGCCCGCGGATGATGTTGTTGCCCCCCCCCTGGCGGTAGACCAGCCAGATGGCGTCGTTGAAGAACTCCGCCACGCCCCAGTACGCCCAGTTCTCGCAGGTTTGCGGGTTCATGATCGGAACGGTACCGAGGTCGGTCACCGCGCCGGTCGTCAGGGTGATGTTGTAGGCGCGCGCCCCGTTGTGAATCACCACGCGGTCGTAGCCCGAGAAGACACCATAGAGGCGAAAGAGGCTTGGATCGTACGCGATCGGCGCTGAGAGCGTGATGCGCACACCGGTGGCGACCAGCGACACGCTGTTGAGCTCGAGCAGCGTGGTGAAGTTGACCGCGGGCACGCCGACGGCCCGGAACGGCGTCGAGCCGTCGGTGGAGAGCGAGTACACGACGCCCGTGCGAAGGTTGGTGACGAGCCCATCGAAGGCGGGCGTCGGGGGCACGAGGGTGAGCCCGCTCAGATCGGCGGCGGACGCGCGACCGGTGCCGGTGTCGCCCGAGTAGTAGGCATAGGAGGAGTTGGCGACGAGGCCGCCGCGGTCGTCGCCGACGATGTTGAACTGGTCGACGGCGCGACAGTTGGTCGCCGTCATCGTGGCGAAGTGGAAGTTCGGCTCGCAGGCCCCGAGGCGGCAGGTGTTGCCCGGCGTGCAGACGCGCCCGCACGCGCCGCAGTGCGCCTCGTCGGTCTGCAGGTCGCGGCAAACGCCCGAGCAGTTGGCGGAGCCGCGCGTGCAGCAGAGGCCCGCGGTGCAGGTGGTGAGCCGCAGCGGGCAGGCCGTGCCGCAGCGACCGCAGTTGGCCGCATCGGTGGTGACGTCGACGCAGACGCCGCCACAGTTGGTGCGGCCGGTCGGGCACGCGAGCGTGCAGACCCCGCCGGTGCAGGTCGCGGTGCCGCCGGTGGGGGCGGTGCACGGGGTACCGCAGGCGCCGCAGGCCGAGAGGTCGGTCTGGAGGTTACGGCAGACGCCCGCGCAGTTGGTGAGGCCGGCGCCGCAGGTCGTCACGCACGCGCCCGCGGAGCAGAGCTGGCCCATGGAGCAGGCCCGGGTGCACGAGCCACAGTAGGTGGCGTCGGTCTGGAGGTTGACGCAGACGCCGCCGCAGAGGGTCTGGCCGCCTGGGCAGACGCACGTGCCCATGAAGCACGCGGTGCCGCGGGTACAGGCCCGGCCGCACATGCCACAGTGGTTGTTGTCAGCCTGCAGGTCGCGGCAGACGTTGGAGCAGTTGGTGGTGGGGGCGGAGCAGACCGTGGTGCAGGCGCCGGCCCGGCACTCCTGGCCCGCGGCGCAGGCGAGGCCGCAGGCGCCGCAGTGGGTCACGTCGGTCTGCGTGGCGCGGCAGGCACCGCTGCAGGCCTGCTGTCCGACCGGGCACGCCGCGGCGCAGATGCCGTCGTCGCACACGAGACCCGTCGGGCAGGGCCGCGCCGTCGCGCAGAAGATCACCGTGCCCGCGTCGATCTCCGCGTCGGCCGGACCAGCGTCTGCCCCCGCATCGGCGGCCGACGCGTCCACGCTGCCCGCATCGCCGGCCCCGACGTCCTCCGCCCCGACGTCGACCCCCGCGTCCGCCAGGCCGCTGTCCGCCGGGCCGGTGTCCGCCGGGCCGGTGTCCGCCGGGTCGGTGTCCGCCGGGCCGGTGTCCGCCGGGCCGGTGTCCGCCGTGACATCGGGGCGGCCGAGGTCGGTGCCCACGTCTTGCGTCCCGGTGTCCTGAGCGCCCGAGTCCGCGCCGCGAAGCGAGAACTCCTCGGTCGCGAACGAACAGCCTGAGCCTACGAGGCCGGCAATCATGATCCAGGACGAGACGGTTCGACGGTTCATCGGGGGTGCACTCTTCCACCCCCCTCATGCCGCACGGGCCTCGCCACGGTCAACAGCCCGCGCGACATTGCGGCCCCCTCGCGAGGTGTGGATCGAGGCCTCGCGCATCACTTCGACACGCGGGCGGGTCACGCAGCGGCGAGCATCGGCTCGACCGTCTTGCGACTCCGCACCCTGGGCCGCGCGGGCGTCGGCACGATGGCGACGAGGTGCGCGACGAGGTTCTCGTGCTTCTTCCTCGCGAGGCGCTCGGCAGCGGTGGTGCCGTCGTTTCGCACAAACAGCTCGGCGCATCGCTGCACCACCGTCAGCACCCGCGCGCGGGTCGGCGCGTCCCACGAAGCCCACGGACTCCCCGCAGCCTCGATCGATGCCTTGAGACACCGGGCGACGTCCCCCGCGCGCTCCCGCAACTCCTTGTCGCGGCGGCTCACCATCCGGCGCCACGCCCGCACCCACTCCACGAGCGACGGCAACACCCGCTGCGCCTTCGCGATCGACCCGATGAGCCGCGCGCTCCCATCGCCCAGCCCGGCTCGTGCGGCGCTCTCCCAGATCAGGCCATGCGTCGAAGCTCGCGCAGACCTCACCCCCGCTGCCGCGCGCCCCTCTCCATGAATGGCTACGCATTAGCCAGAAGGGTCGCGAGATGTAGGCACCGCGATCATGGCTCGGTACGCGCTCA
>CAIOSS010000006.1 GCA_903860995.1 uncultured delta proteobacterium
CGACGCGGCCGCGGCGAGGGACCCTCCGGGCGCGACCAGCTCGGCGAGCGTGGCGTCGACGGCCGCGGACGAGTCGGGCGCCGAGCGCGCGGCGCGGCGGCGGAGCTCGGCGATGGAGGGCGCCGCCGGCGCCGGGCGCGGATGGTGCGAGCAGGCCGAGACCGCCAGCGCGAGCGCGAGGCCCGCGGGAACCTTCGTGAGACGGATCATCGGGCCACCTCCGCCCGGCCCGCCGCGGGGAGCCGGAGCACGATGCGCCGCGCGACGGCGTCGTCGACGGCCTGACAGAACTCCCGGAACGCCCCGTACTCGGCGGGCGGCACCCGGTCGCGGGAGAGCACGGTCACCCGCCGCACCGCCAGGGTGTTGCCCTGCGCGGTGATCGCGTACTCGAAGCGCCCGAAGGGCCCCTCCAGGCGCACCGGCGGCGGCACCTCCACCACGCTCGCGCCGGGCGGCAGGCGGATGGTGCGCGACTCCTCGATCATGCTCGGCACGCCCAGCACGAGGTCGTGCGTGCGCGTCGAGCGCGTGGCGAAGCGCCGCGTGAGCTGCACCGGCGAGGCCCCGTAGAGCAGCACCGTGTCGCCCTGGCGGGTGCCGAGGGTCGGCACCGTCGCCTCGTAGGTAAGGCGCACGGGGCGCTCGACGTCCTCGATGCCCTCGGCGCGCACCGAGGTCACGCGCACGCCCGGCAGCAGCTCGCGGAGGTCGTCCTCGATGCGCTCGACCCGCGTGGCCTGCGCCTCCAGCTGGCTGCGCGCGCCCGCCGCGTTGGGGCCGCGCAGCTCCTGGGTGACCGACAGCGCCGCGCCGCCGTCCGCGCGCAGCGTGAGCTCCGCGGTGGCGACCGTGCGATTACGCTCCGGTGTATACACGGGCGTCTGGACCAGGCGGGCGTCGCCGCGGCCGTCGACCACGAGGGCCATCACCCCCTGGTCGCCGCCGGGCAGCTCGTCGACGCCGCTGTGCTGCGCGGTGCCGTCGAGGAAGAGGTCGAGCGAGGGCACGTACGCGATCGCGTGGTCGAAGACCGCGAGCGACGCCGGCTCGGTGGCGATGTTGCCGTTGTGCCGGGTGCGCAGCAGCACGAGCGAGGCCTCGATGCCCGCCTCGCGGAGCATGGTGACGATCACCGACGCCTTGTCCTTGCAGTCGCCGAAGCCGCGCGCGCAGATCTGCGGCACCAGGTACGGCTTGAAGCCGTGGATGCCGAACTCCAGCGCCACGTAGCGGGTGTGGGCGATGACCCAGTTGTAGATGGCCCGCACCTTCGCGCGGTCGTCGGTGAGGCCGCGGGTGATGTCGCGCACCACGCCGCGCAGCCGGTCGTCGGCGATGAGCTGGTCGCGCACGAGGCCCCAGTACCAGCGGCCCACGGCGGCCCAGTCGCGGTAGGTGCTCACGTGGAGGTAGGCGGCGCGCTCGGCGAAGCCCGGCGCGTGGTCTTCGGGGGCGACCGCGGGGACGTCCTCGGCGGTCCAGGTGCGGACCGTGGCGTCGCCGTCGACGCGGGAGGTCGCGGTCACCGCGCGGTTGCCCGGCAGCGCCGCGGTGTGCACGAACATCTCGCGGGTCGTCGGCGAGCGCAGCACGTAGCGCCAGCGGTCGCGCGGCACGCTCGCCTGGATGAACTGGAAATCGCCAAAGTAGTCGGCGAAGGCGTTGCGGGGCGAGACGTCGTCGACCCGCCACTGGAGCTCGACCACGTCGCCCGGCCGCAGGTCGGGGAAGGTCACCTGCACCACCCGGTTGGAGAAGTACATCCGCGCTGATGGGTCGCTCGTCGAGGCGAACTCCTGCACCTGCGTGCCCTCCTGCACGCCCCCGTCGCGTCGGTGCACCCTCGCCGCCCGGAGCGCGAAGCGCTGGGAGTCCGGGTCGTACTGCATCGTGTAGGCGCGGCCGTCGCGGGCGCCCTGCGCGGTGCGCACCTCGTAGGCGATCTGGCGGAAGGTTCCCGACAGCCCGTTGGCGTACACAGTGCGCGCGGTGAGCTCGGTCAGCGTCGCGACGTTGAAGGTCTCCTGCGCCGCGACCTCCCCCCGCCGCCGCAGAAACTCCGCCGCCGCCTCGGCCTCCGCCTCGTCGGGCCGAGCCTGCGCGGGCGCGAGCGCCTCGAGGTGCCGCCGGATCGTCGCGTCCTGCGGCCGCAGCAGCAGCGCCCGCTGGAGCGACTCCCGCGCCGCCTCGACCCTCGCGAGCCGCTCCTCCAGCGCGCCCTTCGCGCTCCAGAGCGCGGGCTCGTCCGGGGCGATCTCCAGCGCGCGGCCCAGCGTCGCCACGGCCCGGTCGCCCTCCCCCACGGACTCCAGCAGCTCCGCCGCCATCGAGTACGCGTCGAGGCGCCCCCGGTCGAGCCCCACGATCTCGTCGGCCAGCGCCGTCACCGCCGCGCGGTCGCCACGCTGCCGCGCGTCCCGCGCCAGCGCCTCCCAGGGCTCCGCGTCGCCCGCCCGCACCTGCGAGAGCGCCCGCCGCAGCCGCTGCGCCGACGCCCCCTGCTGGGCCCGCTCGGCCATGTGCATCGCCGCGCGCAGCACCCCCGGCGCCCGGGGCGCCCGCGACGCGAGCGCGCTCAGCGCCTCGAAGGCCGCCAGCGGCAGCCCGATGGCCTCCAGCACCCGGGCGTGCTCGACCGCGGCCTCCAGCCCGAGGTCGTCCGCCCGCAGCGAGGCCTCCAGGTACGGCAGCGCCTCCTCGGCGTAGCCGCCACCGCGGCGGTCGCGGCCCACGGCGAGCAGCACCCGCGGGTCGTCGGGCGCGAGCGCGTACGCCTGGCGCAGCGCCTCCATCCGGCGCCCTCGGTCCGTGGTCGTCCCCGCGGCGAGCATCCACCGCACGGGCGTGGGCGCCGCCTGCGCGCTGCGCTCGGCGAAGTCCGCGGCGTGGGCGTCGTTGGCGTCGTCCGAGCCGGTGAGCACCAGGTAGCGGGCGATGCGCTCGAGGTCCTCCGCGCGGGTCGATCGGTCGGCGAGGGAGCGCAGGCGCGCGAAGGTGCTCACCGACGCAGGCAGCGCCGGGGCCGCGCCCGCCGGGGCCATGAGCACGGGGGCGGCGGCCGGGTCGGCGCTGGCCTCCAGACGCAGCGCGGCGCCGTCGGGCCGGGTCAGGCGGGCGTAGAAGGCCATGCCCCGCTCGTCGGTGCACACCTACAACAGCAACCGGTGGAGGCCCGCCGTGAGGGTGAGCGGCACCGCGTCGCGGTCGGGGAAGGCGCGGCGCACCGACGGGTCGCGCAGCACCTCGCGGCCGTCGACCCAGGCCCGCACGGCGCCGCTCGCGCCGAGGCGCAGCACCGCGGGGCCCGCCGCCGTGACCCGCACGGTCGTGTGCGCGTAGGCGCAGGCGTTGACACTCGGGCGCACCATCGCGTCGAGGGGCACGCGCCCGAGCGAGGCGACCTCGTCGGGCAGCAGGCGCCAGCGCACGGCGCGGGCCTGGCCTGGAAACTCCGCGTCGGGGTCGATGCGCGCGCGGCGCTGCTCCTCCGGACCCGCAGGGCGATCGAGCCCGGCGCGGCCCTCGTTGTCGAAGGGGCCGACGACCAGCCAGCGGGTGATGAAGCCGAGGGAGGCGGCGTCGCGGCGGGCCGTCGGGCCCTGGCCCAGGTCGCGCGCGAGCTCGGCGCCGACGAAGGTGGCGAGCGCCCGCGCCGAGGGCAGCACCGCCGGGTCGCGGGCGAGCGCGCGGGTCGCCGAGAGCAGGCGCGCCGGGTCGACCCACTCGCGCAGGCCGCGC
>CAIOSS010000007.1 GCA_903860995.1 uncultured delta proteobacterium
CCCTGGCGGCGGGCCTCGAGGCGATTCCCCCGGCGGCGCTCCCGGCGGACCTCACGGCGACGCTGCGGCCCTACCAGCGCCGGGGTGTGGACTGGCTCGGCTTCCTACGCGACGCGGAGATGGGCGCGGTGCTGGCCGACGACATGGGCCTCGGCAAGACGCTCCAGACGATCTGCGCCCTGCGCGGCCGGGCGCTGGTGGTCGCGCCGCGGAGCGTGCTGCACAACTGGGCCGACGAGGTGCGGCGCTTCCGTCCGGGGCTGTCGGTCGCCGTGTACCACGGCGCCGGGCGGGCCATCGACGCGCGCGCGGACGTCACGCTGACGACCTACGCCGTGCTGCGCCTCGACGCGGGCGCGCTCGCGAAGGAGCCCTGGGACGCCGTGGTGCTCGACGAGGCCCAGGCCATCAAGAACCCCGACAGCCAGGCGGCGCGCGCGGCGTATCAGCTCCGCGGGCGCTTTCGCGTGGCGCTCTCGGGTACCCCCGTCGAGAACCGGCTCGAGGAGCTCTGGAGCTTGATGCACTTCGCCAACCCGGGACTGCTCGGCGGGCGCTCGGACTTCGACGAGCGCTACGCGAAGCCCGCGGCGGACGGCGACGGCGCGGCGATGGGGCGCCTCCGCGAGCGCGTGGGGGCCTTCCTGCTGCGGCGCCTCAAGCGCGACGTGGCCCCGGAGCTTCCGCCGCGCACCGAGGCCGTGCTGCGCTGCGACCTCGACGAGCGCGAGCGCGAGGTCTACGACGCCGTGCGGGCGGCGTCGCAGCGCGACGTGGTGGAGGCCCTGCGCGAGGGCGGCAGCACGCTGCTGGCGCTGGAGGCGCTGCTGCGGCTGCGGCAGGCGGCGTGTCACAGCGGGCTCGTTCCGGGGCAGCACGCCGACGGGTCGTCGAAGGTGACCTGCCTCGTCGACGCGCTGGAGTCGGCCGCGGCGGACGGCCACAAGGCGTTGGTGTTCTCGCAGTGGACCTCGCTGCTCGACCGGGTGGAGCCGCACCTCGCGGCGGCGGGCATCGGCTTCGCCCGCCTCGACGGATCGACCCGCGACCGGGCGGAGGTCGTCGGGCGCTTCCAGTCCGAGGACGGGCCGCCGGTGATGCTGGTGTCGCTCAAGGCGGGCGGCACGGGCATCAACCTCACCGCCGCGGACCACGTCTTCCTGCTCGACCCCTGGTGGAACCCCGCCGTCGAGGACCAGGCCGCCGACCGCGCGCACCGCATCGGCCAGCAGCGGCCGGTGACCATCTACCGCATCGTCGCGAGCGACACCGTCGAGGAGCGCATCGTGGCGTTGCAGTCTCGCAAGCGCGCCCTCGCCGAGGCGGCGCTGTCGGGCGGCGACCCGAGCGCCGCGCTCACCCGCGACGACCTGCTCGCGCTGCTGGTGTAGGCGCTCCGCCCGCGGTCTCGCGCAGGAAGGCCACGAGGCGGCGCGCGGTGCCGTCGCAGTCGTCCACCTGCGGGCTGTGGCCGACGCCGTCGACCACCTCGATGCGCGCGTGCGCGGGGAGGTGCTCCCGGAAGAAGGCCAGGCCCGTCGACGGGAGCACCCGCTCCTCGGCGCCCCAGAGCAGGAGCACGGGCATCGCGAGGGCGCGCACCTCGTCGACGGTGAGGTAGTTGGCCGGGCCGAGGCCCGCGAGGAGCTGGCGCAGGGCGGGGCGCGCGAAGCCTCGGCGGAGGCTGGCGGCGGCGATGGGGCGCAGGGCGGTGCGGCGCACGAGCAGCCGGTCGATGAAGGCCTCGGCCTCGGCGTGGGTGCGGATGGAGAAGGTGCGCTGGAGCGCCGCGAGCTCGTGCGGGGAGAGGGGCGCGCCGCCGGGGGCGACGAGCGCGAGGCCGCGCACCATCGCGGGGCGGTCGACGGCGTAGCGCAGCGCGAGGGCCGCGCCCATGGAGTTGCCCACCAGCACCGCGGGGGCGTCGAGGGCGCGGTCGAGGGCGTCGCGGATGCCCTCGTAGATGACGTTGCCGTCGAGGTGCGCCGGCGCCGTGCTGAAGCCGTGGGCGGGGAGGTCGGGCGCGATCACCCGGCGGACGTGCGGGCGCAGCGCCTGGAGCAGCGGGCCGTTGTAGCCCGCGGAGGAGTTGAAGCCGTGCAGCAGGACGGTGGTGGGGAGATCCCCGCGCCCCGGGGTCTCGATCCAGTGGACCGACCCGGTGGAGGTCGGCACCGTGCGGCTCTGCCAGCCGAGGACGCGGAGGGAGAGGCGCGCGAGGCGTTCGCTGAGCATGGCCATCGGGTCGGTGGTGACCATAGCCGATGTGCCCGCGCCTCGCGGCAGAGGCGCTGCGCTACGGACGGACCGCGGCCTGCACCTGGGCCGCGTTCTCGAAGCTGAGCGAGGAGGACCTCGACTCCGTGAAGGGGCGCTTCGACGAGCTGCGCCATCGCGTGGTGAAGGCCTATGGCTACGCCGAGCAGCGCGCCGCGCGATCGACCTCCGCCCGCTGAGCTCGACCTCACCCCTCCCCTGATGCCCGCACCGAGCCGCGTATAGCCCGAGGCGCGTCGGTGCTAGCGTGCGCGCCTCTTCAGACATTGCCGGAGGCACAGAGAGTCCCGATGCGTCCCACCCGTCCCCTTGCGATCGTGTTGTTCACCCTCGCGGCGTGCTCGAGCGACCCGCGCATCCTGCCGCCGCTCGACGGCAGCGCCGCCGACGCGGGCGACGGCTCGCGCGGCGACGCGCCCGCGGGTGACATCCCTGCCGGTGACACGCCGGCCACCGATGCGCCCGGCGGGGACGTTCCGCGCACGGACGGCGGGATGTCCGGCCGCGGGCCGACGATCACCGTGTGCCCCGGCAACGCCCTCCCCTCCCTCGCCGCGGGCACCTGCAGCGTCACCGCGGGCACCGCGGGCACGCTGATCACCGGCGACGTGCTCACCCCGGGGGAGGTCTTCCGCGGCGGCCAGGTGCTGGTCGACGCGGCGGGCATCATCCGCTGCGTGGGCTGCGACTGCAGCGCCGCCGAGGGCGCGGCCGCCGCGACGCGCGTGGTGTGCCCCGACGGCGTCGTGTCGCCCGGGCTCATCAACGCCCACGACCACCTCACCTTCGCGCAGAACGCGCCGTACACCCGCACCGCGGAGCGCTACGAGCACCGGCACGACTGGCGCCGCGGCGGCCGCGGGCACACCCGGCTCTCGTCCGCCGGCAGCGCGAGCAACGACCAGGTGGCCTGGGGCGAGCTGCGCTTCGTGCTCGGCGGCGCCACCGCGGTCAACGGGTCGGGCGGCGTCGCGGGCTTCCTGCGCAACCTCGACCGCGGGATCATGGACGGCCTCGGGCAGCCCGTGGTGCGCTACGAGACCTTCCCCCTCGGGGACTCCGCCGGCGCGCTCCTCGCGACCGGCTGCGGCTACCCCTCCGTCGACACCGCCATGGAGATCGCCAACGTCGAGGCTTACACCCCGCACGTCGCCGAGGGCATCGGGGTCGAGGCGCGCAACGAGTTCCTGTGCATGCGCAGCGGGCCCACCGACCTGGTGCAGCCGCAGAGCGCCTTCGTGCACGGCGTCGGGCTCCTGCCGCCGGACATCTCCGAGATGGCCACGCAGGGCACCGCGCTCATCTGGTCGCCGCGCTCCAACGTCACCCTCTACGGCGACACCGCGCACGTCACGGAGTACGCCCGCCTCGGGGTGCCCATCGCCCTCGGGTCCGACTGGATCATCTCCGGCTCGATGAACATGCTCCGCGAGATGCGCTGCGCCGACTCCCTCGACGCGAACTTCTACGGCGACTTCTTCACCGACGAGGCGATCTGGCTCATGGCCACCCGCGACGCCGCGGCCGCCCTCGCGGTCGACGACGCCGTCGGGGTCATCGCCACCGGGCGCGCGGCCGACCTCGCGGTCTTCAACGCCCGGATGCACCCCGACCACCGCGCGGTCATCGACGCCGCCCCCGGCGACGTCGCCCTCGTGATGCGCGGCGGCGCCGCCCTCTACGGCGACGCCGACGTGGTGTCGGCGCTGCCCGGCGGCGGGATGTGCGACCCGCTGGACGTCTGCGGGGTCAACAAGCGCGTGTGCGTCTCGCGCGACCTCGGCGGCCGCGGGCTCCCGGCGCTCACGAGCGCCAACGCCAACCGCTACCCACTGTTCTTCTGCGGCGAGCCGATGAACGAGCCGTCGTGCCTGCCCGAGCGCAACGCGATGGGCTCGCTGCCCAGCCCCGTGGTGGCCGGCTCGACGCGCTACTCGGGCATCACCAGCCCGGAGGACATGGACGGCGACGGGGTGCCCAACGCCGCCGACGACTGCCCGCGGGTGTTCAACCCCGTGCGCCCGGTGGACAACGGCGCGCAGGGCGACACCGACCGCGACGGCGTGGGCGACGCGTGCGACCCGTGCCCGCTCAACCCCGACACCGCCACGTGCGTGGCGCCCGACCCCAACGACCGCGACGCCGACGGCACCGCCAACGAGCGCGACAACTGCCCCGACGCGCGCAACTCCGACCAGTCCGACCGGGACATGGACGGCCGCGGCGACCTCTGCGACCCCTGCCCCGACGCGGCCAACCCCAACGGCGCCGCGTGCCCCGCGACGGTGTACGCCGTCAAGTCGGCCATGGTCGCGATGGGCTCGCGCGTGACCGTCACCGGCCCGGTGGTGACCGCGCTCAACCGCAACGGGTTCTACGCCCAGGTGGCGCCCGGCGACCCGGCGTACACGGCCCCGGAGAACTCCGGGATCTTCGTGTTCACGGGCACCGCGCCGATGGTGGTGCCGGGCGACCGGGTCACCCTCGCCAACGCGCTCGTGGCCGACTTCTTCGGGCAGGTCCAGCTCTCCGGCGCGACCGTCACCACGACGGCCCGCGGCGTGGCGCTGCCGCCGCCGGTCGCGGCGACGCCCGCCGAGGTCATCACCGGCGGATCGCGCGCGGCGGCCCTCGAGGGTGTCGTGGTGCGGGTCTCCGACGTGGTCGTCACCAACCCCGCACCCGCCCCCGAGGGCGGCGAGGTGGCGCCCACCAACGAGTTCCAGGTCACGGGCGGTCTGCGCGTCGACGACGCGTTCTACCTGACGACCCCGTTCCCGGTGACGGACGAGCGCTTCGCCTCCATCACGGGCGTTCTCTTCCTCGCGCGGGCGAACTCCAAGCTCAACCCGCGCTCCGCCGACGACCTCGTCGCGGGCGCGGCGCAGCTCGTGGCCTTCCCCGCCGGCACCCTCTTCGCCCGCGTCGGCGCGGCCCCCGCCCCGACGCTCCCGACGGCCCTCGCGGTGCAGCTCACCCGCGCCGTCGCGACCAGCACCACGGTCACCCTGCGATCGAGCGCCCCCGGGCTCGTCGTCGCCGACGTGGTGATCCCCGCGGGCAGCACCCGCGCCGTGGTCCCGGTCACGGGCGTCACGGCCTCGGCCACCGCGTACACCCTCACCGCCACCCTCGGCGCCTCGGTGCGCGAGGCCTCGGTGCGGGTCATCGGCGCCGCCGAGGGGCCCCGGCTCACGGGCCTCACGCCCGCGATGACCACCCTGGGCCCGGGCACCACCGGCACGCTCACGGTCACCCTCGACCTCCCGGCGCCCGCGGGCGGCACCACGGTCATGCTCGGGACCACCGCCGGCGGCACCGTGCCCGCCACGGTGCTCGTCCCCGCCGACGCGCTCAGCGCCGACGTGATGTTCACCGCCGGCTCGATGGGCGCCACCGCGACGGTGACCGCGACCCTCGGCGCCGACACCCGCACCGCGATGGTGCGCGTGACCGAGGCGCCCATCGGCAGCCTCGTCATCAACGAGGTCGACTACGACCAGGTCGGGTCTGACATCGGCGAGTTCGTAGAGATCTTCAACGGCGCG
>CAIOSS010000008.1 GCA_903860995.1 uncultured delta proteobacterium
CTCCGGATGTCGGGCTCCGGATGGTTTGGGGGACTGCCCCGGGGCTGTCGCCCCGGGCTGGGCGCGCTGGGAGGGCGTGGGCGGGGGCTCCCCTCGGAGGGCGAGGCCGGGGACTGCGGGCGAGGGCGGGCGCTCGGCCCCGACGTGATGCTGACCCCCGAGAGCGACCCGGCCTTCCAGCAGCCGTGGACCGTCGACGTGCTCCGGCGCTCCCTCGCGGGCTCGCGCAAGGCCGTGAAGGAGATCCTCCTCGACCAGTCGCAGCAGGCGGGCATCGGCAACATGTACGCGTGCGAGGCGCTGTACCGCGCGAGGGTCGCCCCCAACCGCGCGGCCAACGGGGCGAGCGCGGAGGAGGCCGCGGTGCTCCACGGCGCCGTCGTCGACCTGATGGCGGCAGTGATCGCGAGCGACCTCGATTACAGCGGCGTGATGAAGGTCTATCGGAAGGAGACCGACCCGGCGGGGCGCGCGGTGCAGGTCATCAAGATCGGCGGGCGGGACACGTACTGGGTGCCCGAGGCGCAGCGGTAGACGCTCAGCGCGTGAAGGCCAGGGTCATGCGCTGACGGCTCGGCGTGAAGGTGTTGTCGGCCTCGCCGTCGGCGACGCGGTTGGCGTCGTGGCCGCGCTCCCAGGGGAGGTCGACCCGCATCGCGCCGAGGATGTCGGAGTACGATCGGAAGCGGCCGTCAAGGAAGGCCACCGCGAAGCCCCGCAGTGCCCGTGCGGGCCGTGCCGTTGAGGGTGGATGGGCGTGGTGCCGAAGGCGACGGTGGTGAGGTCGGTGCCGGGCGCCGACACACGCAGCTCGGGCCGCGCCTGCAGCACCGCGCGGAGGTACTGGAACAGGTTGCGCGCGCCGTAGTCGTTGGGGTCGTCGTGCTTGTCTTCGCCGAAGTACGACCCGATGACGAGCCGCCCGTCCTCCCAGACGCGGTGGTAGTCGGGGTACTTCGTCTCGGTGCGCGAGATCACCGCGAGGTCCTCCGGGGCCTCGTCGGTGGCGCAGCCGGAGAGCGCGAGGGCCACACCACACACCCCGAAACCGAAGCGCGTCCGTCGAAGTCCCATTCAGCCGTCATCACCCTTTGGCTCCGGCGCCCGCTCGCAACGACCGACGCCAACGACGGCCGGGTACGGCTTGGATCCAATGTAGGTCAAGCACCCATATCGCCCATGACCAGAGGGGGATGGCGCGTTGCGTTCGGGGCTACGCGTCCCCGATACTCCGCGCGAGGAGCCTGAGATCCCCTATGCCCGTCGCCACACGCCTCCGGTGCACTCTCCCGTTCGCCGCCTTCGGACTGCTGGGCGGCTGCGCCACTGAGTCGGTCGACATTCCCCCCGAGCGCATCGACGCCGGCTCCGACGCCCGGGTGGACACGGGCCCCGACGCGCGCCCCGCGCCCGCGCCCGCGCTGCTGAGCGTGCAGCCGGGTCACGGCGCCTTCCTCGGCGGCACCGAGGTGACGCTCCGCGGGTCGAACTTCGCCGACGGCGCGGTGGTGCGCTTCGGGGGCAACCTCGTGCAGCCCCGCTACACCACCTTCGTCGACCGCAACCGGATCACCGTGCGCACGCCC
>CAIOSS010000009.1 GCA_903860995.1 uncultured delta proteobacterium
CCCACGCGGTGGCCCTCCACGACGCGCCCGCCCTCGGCTCGCCCGGCGCGCGGAACATCACCGTCGCCGGCCTCGACGACGCGGGCTTACTCGACCTGGTAAAGCGTCACGGCCCGCGGCTCACCGCGCTGGGCGTCGCCGGGCCGACGGACGACCTCGCTGGCATCGATGGATTCGCGGGCCGCGTGGTGGCCGCGGGCGCCCTCCAGGACCCACCGCTCGACGGCCCGGAGGACCGCCGCCCCGCCCTCACGGCGTAGGCGCAGCGCGGCGGCGACGCCCCGACCGGTCCCCGTCGCGCCGTGGAACGACAACGGATCACAGTGACTCGGGGAAGGGACCCGCGACCGTACCCCCGCGATGAGGTACTAGAAACCCTCACCCGTGAACCCCCTCCAGCGATCGCTCCTCCCCCTCGGCGTGCTCCTCGCGGCGTGCAGCAGCGAGCCTGCCTCCTTCGACGCGGCCGCCCCCGACGTGCGGCTCGGCTTCGACGTCCCCAACACCCGCGACGTGCCCCGCGTCGACCGCGGCCCCGCCCCCGAGGTGGTCGACCTCACGGACGTGCCGCCGCTCACCGACGGCGGCATGCGCGACGGTCCCTGCGCCGAGACCCTCCCGGACAGCTACCGCTTCGGCTCCGAAGGCGGGCGCCGACCTTACAGCACCACGTATTCGATCAGCGCCCCGCGGCGCTTCCTGCTGGAGCGCGCCTTCCCCGACGCGACCCCGGCGCGCTGCGAGACCACCATCCCGGCGTGCGGCGCCGCGGACGACGTGACCGTCGACACCCTCGCCTCGGCCCTGGCGAGCGCCGACGTGGGCGCGGCCTTCCAGGGCGCGGCGGCCAGCGACGCGGGCACGGTGCTCTACGGCGTCGACGAGCGGCCCTCCGACGGGGCGCTGTTCTTCCTCGAGCGCGGCGGGCGCTTCGTCTACGTGGGCGCGCCGTGCCGCACCGGGTCGGGCGCGCCGTGCACCCCGGCGCCGGTCGGGGTGCAGCGCCTCGTCGACGTGCTCAGCGCGCTGGCCGAGCAGGAGTCCCGGCGGCCGGTGTGCGCCGCCGTCCTGGGTGACGGGGGCGCGTAACCGGGGTGGCGTTGACGGGTTTCGGGGGACGGGAGTATCCGTCCGCGGCATGACGAGCACGAAGCACGAGGTCGAGGTCAGCTACGACGTCTCCAACGAGTTCTTCCGTCTCTGGCTCGACGAGCGCATGCACTACACCTGCGCCGTCTACGAGAAGGAAAACGAGACGCTCGAGCAGGCCCAGGTGAACAAGTCCCGCGTGCTCTACGAGTACGCGGAGATGAACCCCGAGAAGCTCGTGCTCGACATCGGCTGCGGCTGGGGCGCCAACCTGGAGTACCTGAGCGTCGCGCGGGAGACGAAGCGCGCCCACGGCATCACCCTCTCGTCGGCGCAGTTCGACGAGCTCAACGCCCGCAAGATCCCCGGCGTCGAGGTCTTCCTCACGGACTACCGCGACTACGAGCCGAAGGAGAAGTACGACGCCCTCGTCTCCATCGAGATGATCGACCATCTGTGCTCGCCCGCGCAGGCCAACCAGGGCATGGCCGTGGAGATCTACCGCGAGTACTTCAAGAAGTGCGCGTCGTGGGTGAAGCCGGGCAGCTACTTCGGGTTCCAGGCCATCCTGCGCAACCGCGTGCCGCGCGTGCGGCAAGACATCGCCGACCTGAAGTTCACCGCCGACGTGATCTTCCCCGGCGGGCTCAACCCCCGGCTGGAGGAGCTCATCCAGGCCGTCAACCCGTACTGGGAGGTGGTCGAGCTCAAGACCCGCCGGGTGGACTACGGCAAGACCACCGCTGAGTGGCTGCGCCGCATGCGCCTCCAGGAGACGGCCATCCGCGCGAAGTGGGGCGACCAGGTCTTCGACGACTACGACCGCTACCTCTCCACCTGCGTGCGCGGCTTCGCCAACCACTGGTCGAGCGACGTGCAGATGAAGCTGCGTCACATCGACGTCTGAGCGCGCGTGACCGCCGCGGCCGACCGCCCGCCGCTCCGGCGCGCCCCGTGGCTCGCGGTGGTCCTCGCGACGATCGTCGCCACGCTCCTGCGGGTGCGCCTCGCGCTCGCGGGACCCGACCTCGACGTCGACGCCCTCGCCCACGCCGCCATCGGCCGGCGGATGCTGGAGGAGTGGCGCGACGTCACCATCCACTGGGTCTGGCTCCCCCTGTGGCACGCCGTGGGCGCCCTCTGCGCCGCCCTGGGGCACGACCTCGTCGGCCAGCGCGCGCTCTCCCTCCTGGCCTCGGCGGTCACCCCGCTGGCGCTCACCGCGCTGCTCCGCCGCCGCGACCGCGACACCGCCACACCCTTCCTCGCGGGCGTGCTCTGCGCCCTCTGGCCGCTCAACGTGGTGATGGGCGGCACCGCCGAGCCCGAGGCCGTCTTCCAGCTCCTCGTGCTGCTCGCGTGCCTTGCCTGGGAGCGTAGACAGCCGGTCGCGACGGGGGCGCTGCTGGGCCTCGCGGCGCTGCTCCGCTACGAGGCGTGGGCGCTGCCGGGGGTGTTCCTCTCGCTGTGGTGGGTCGAGGGGCGGGCGCGGCGCGGGGCCTGGGCGTGGATCATCCCCGGCGCGGCCATCGCCGGGTGGGCGCTGCTGCACCGCGCGCAGTCCGGCGAGTGGCTGTGGTTCCTGCGGGAGAACCGCAGGTACATCGCGCAGGCGTGGCGCGAGATGGCCTTCGTCGAGCACCGGCCCCCGTCGCTGCGCCTCGCGCCGATCTGGTACCTCGCGGGCATCCCGTGGCGCTCGCTCGGCCCCGCGCTGCTCTTCGTCCTGCCGGGCGTCCCCGCGGTGCTCCGCCGGGCGCCGCGGGCCTTCGTCACCGCCGGGGCGGCGCTGCTCGCGTTCGTCACGGCGGTGTGGGTCGCGCGCGCCAACCTCGGGCTCGACCGGCACTTCATGGTGCTGGTGCCCCTCTACGCGACGCTCGTCGCCGCCGGGATGACGGCCACCGCCGAGCGGGTCACGGGGGCCCTCGGTCGCCCGCAGCTCGCGCGCCTGGCAGCGGCGGGCCTGTGCCTCGCGGCGCTCCAGCACGTCGCCCGCGGCCCGCTGAAGCGGCAGATGCGATGGACCGCCCACGCCGCCCGCGGGCTCTACGCGCGCGAGCGGGCCGCGGGGGCGGCGCTGCGGGCCGGGCTCACGCCGGGGGCGCGGGTGTTCTGCGACGTGCGGCGGATGGAGGTCTTCCTGCGGGTGCCGCCGTGGCGGTTGATCCGCTGGGAGGCGCAGGCCATCGGGGACTTCAACCTCCTGGTGGAGGCCTCGCAGCGGGGGCGGGCCCTCGTGGTGACGGCCCCGGCGCGGGCGGCGCAGCTGCGGGAGGGCGTGCGGGTGCTCTACCGCGACGAGGCCCTGGTGGTGCTTCGCCGCGACGCACCCGCGGCGCTCGACCCGCGGGTGCTGCGCATGCCCGCGGCGCGCTGACGGGGCGGCGTTCGCGGGAGCGACGGTACTGAGCTAGGCTGCGCCCTCGCTTCCATGGTGACGGTGTTGCTCGACCTCCGACGCGCCCGACAACGACGCTGGGTCCTCGCGGTGCTCTCCGCGATCGGGCTCAGCCTGCCGCTGCTCGCCCGCGCGGCGCCGCGCTGGGCGCCGTGGCTCTTACACCCGTCGGTATTCCACATCCTGCTGGCCGGGCTCTCGCTCGCGAGCACGGCGGCCGCGGCGGTGTGGTCCGGCCGCTCGTCCCGGTGGACCCTCGTGGACGACCTGATGTGGACCCTCGCCCTCGTGGCCCTCGGCGCCGTCGGCGCCCTCGGGGCGGCGCCGGTCACCGTAGGGATGGTCCTCCAGGGGGCGGCGCTGCTGCTGCTCGCGCTGCGGGTGCCGCCGGTGCGCATGGTGGTCGCCGCGGTCGTGACGGTGCTCTTCGCCACGGTGGTGCGCGCGATCGCCAGCCGCAGCGGCGGTCCGGTGCTGGCCCACGCGCTGTTCTCCACGGTGCTCCTCGCGGCGCACGTGCTCCTGGCCCGCGCGACGCACTCGCTCGCGTGGGTGCTCGCCGAGCGCGAGGCCCTCGTCAACGAGCGCCGCGAGCGCCCCGCCCGCCACCGCGAGCGGACCTCGTCGCCCGGCGCGGCGGTGTCCGCGGGCACCGTGCGCGCGCTGCGCAGCGCCGAGCCCACGGGGTCCGAGTCCACCGCCGCCGCCGACGACGCGGGCTGGGACGGCCTCGTCGACCGGCTGCGCACCAGCATCACCACGCTCTGCGAAGACGCCGGCGTGACCTCCTCGGTGAAGGCCGAGCTCAAGGGCCTCGCGCCGCCCAGCAACAAGATGCGCCAGGGGGTGATGAAGGTCACCCAGGAGGCCGCCAACCATGCCCTGCGCGAGACCGAGGCGCGGCGCATCGTGGTCACCCTCCGGCGCGCCGACGGGGGCCTGGTGCTGGAGGTCGAGGACGACGGCACCGGCAACGAGGGAGGCCGTTCGCGCAAGGCGCTGGCCTCCATCCGCGGGCGCGTGGCCTCGCTGGGCGGCAGCGCGGAGGTGAAGCGCGCCGACCTCGGGTGGGTCATGCGGGTGCGCCTGCCGTGCGAGCAACTCAACTGATTCCGTCATAGTGTCCCGGCTCGTGACGAAGCTCCATCCCCTCGGTCTCGCGCTCGCGCTCGCGCTCGGGTGCACCTCCACCACGCCCGCTCCGCCCGCCGCCGACGTGCCCGCGGTCAACGACCTCGGCGCCGTCGACGCCAGCGACGCGGGCGCGGCCATCGACGTCCCGGAGGAGGACGTGCCGCCGCCGCCGGTGTGGTCGCGCGAGCTCCCGTCGGCGCGGGTGATCGGCGACGCCCGCGGGTACCACGCGGTGCGCTCGATCATCCACGCCCACTCGGTGCACTCGCACGACGCGTGCGACGGCAACCCCTACGTCGACGGCGGGCCCAACGAGCCGTGCCTCCGGAGCTTCCGCGCGGCGCTCTGCCGCGCGCGCATCGACGTGATCTTCCTCACCGAGCACGACTCGCTCATGGCCACGGTGCCCTTCGAGACGGTGCTCCAGGTGCGCCCCGGCGACGAGCCCGTGATGCAGGACGGGCGGCTCGTGGGCTCGCGCATCGGGTGCCCCGACGGCCACCGGGTGCTGCTCCTGCCGGGCGCCGAGAACGACCTCATGCCCATCGGGCTCTCGCGCCACCCCGACCCCCTCGATGGCAGCCTCGCGGGGGCGTACAACGCCAACGACCCCGCGGCGGCGGCGCGCTTCCGGGCGGCCGGGGCGCTGGTGGCCATCCCCCACGTCGAGCAGCGCACCATCGCGTACCTGCGCGACATCCAGCCCGACCTCGTGGAGATCTACAACGTCCACGCGAACCTCGACCCGCGCATCGCGGGCCCGCACCTCGGGTACAACGTGGGCCCCGCGCTGGCGGACATCCTGCGGTTCCAGCGCGCGGGCACCGGGCTCGACCCGGAGATGTTGTTCATGGTGTTCTTCCAGGAGAGCGCCAACGACCTCGGGAAGTGGGCGCAGCTGCTCACCGACGGCCGGCGCATCCCCGGCATCGGCGCCAGCGACGCGCACGAGAACGTGCTCCCGGTGCCGCTCACCGACGGCGAGCGCGGCGACAGCTACCGCCGGGTGTTCCGGTGGTTCAACAACCAGCTCTGGGTGCAGGGCGAGCTCACCCGCGAGAGCGCCATGGAGGCCATCCGCCAGAGCCGGGTGTTCGTCACCTTCGAGGCCTTCGGCACGCCGGTGGGCTTCTCGTACACCGCGCAGACGGGCGCCCGCACCCGCGAGGTCGGCGAGGAGATCATGCTCTCCGAGGCCCCGGTGCTGCGGGTCACCCGGCCGCAGGTCCACCAGCTCAACCCCCTGCTCCCGGTGCCCACGACGCGCCTCCGCATCCTGCGCGCCGAGGCCTCCGGCACCTGGACCGAAATGGCCGTCGCCGACGCGGGCGACCTGAGCTACACGCCCACCGCGGCGGGCGTGTACCGCGCCGAGGTGCGCATCACGCCCAACCACCTGCGCCCCTACCTCCCGGGCCTCGAGCGCCTCATGCGCGAGGTGCCGTGGGTCTATAGCAGCCCCATGTACGTGCGGTGAACGGCCCCTTCGGCGGGGCCCTGACGCTCACCGACGGCGTCACCCGCGAGGCGCTGCCCACCGCCCTCGCCGCCGCCCTCGCCGCCGCGCAGACCCACGCGTGGCCGCGCGCCGCCGATGCCGACGTGGTGTTCTTCTCCTTCGGCGAGGGGGTCACCTACGAGGGCGCGCTCACCGCGCTGCGGCCGTGGTCCGAGGCGGCCCTCCCGAAGGCGGCGGCGCTCGCGGCCCTCGGGCGGGTGGCGGAGCGCGCGGCGCGGCTCCACGGCCGCGGGCTCGTGCACGGCGACCTGCGCACGGGGATGATCTGGCTCGATGCGAGCGACGCGCCGGTGCTGCTCTTCCCCGCGCACGCGTCGGCGCCGGGCGCGGCGCTGCGGGCGCGGCTGCACCCAGGCGGGGCGCCCGCGACGGCGGTGGGCTACGCCGCCCCGGAGGCGGCCGCG
>CAIOSS010000010.1 GCA_903860995.1 uncultured delta proteobacterium
AAAAAGCGCAAACCGCCGATAACCCCGATGTACGGCGGACGCATCAGCGAGGCCGTGCGGATCTTCGCCGTGAGCTTCTCGTTGCTCGGGTCGACGTCGACGCGCAGGCCCGCGAGGCGCATGCGCTTCGCGAGCGACTCGGCGAAGGGGAGGTGCTTGTCGGAGACCGTGACCAGCACGATCTGCTCGGGCGCGAGCCAGGCCGGGAACCACCCCGCCGTGTGCTCGATGTAGAGCGACAGGAAGCGCTCCAACGAGCCGAGCACCGCGCGGTGCAGCATGACCGGGCGGTGGGCGGTGTTGTCGGCGCCGATGTACGAGAGGTCGAAGCGCTCGGGGAGGTTGGGGTCGACCTGGAGCGTGCCGAGCTGCCACGAGCGCCCGATGGCGTCGGTGATGTGGAACTCCAGCTTCGGGCCGTAGAAGGCCCCTTCCCCCTTGGCGACCTCGAAGGTGCGGCCCTTGGCGAGCACCGCGTCTCCGAGGATCTTCTCGGCGCGCTCCCAGGACTCGATGGTGCCGAGGTAGCCCGCGTCGGGGCGCGTCGCGAGCATGATCTTCACGTCGGTCATGCCGAGGTCGGCGTAGACCTCGTCGAGGAGGTCGAAGAACTCGCCGATCTCCGCGGGCATCTGCTCCTCGGTGCAGAAGATGTGCGCGTCGTCCTGGGAGAAGGTGCGGACGCGGGAGAGACCGTGGGTCACCCCCGAGCGCTCGTAGCGGTGCAGTCGGCCGAAGTCCGCCATGCGTAGGGGGAGGTCGCGGTACGACTTGCGATCCGACGCGAACATCAGGCAGTGCGACGGGCAGTTCATCGCCTTGCAGCCGCAGATGTAGCCCGAGCTCACCGACGCGAGCGCGCTGGTGACCTTCTCGTCGAGGGTGAACACCTCGCTCATGGGCACGCCGTGGCCCTCGCGGGTGGGCTCGAGCGCGTCGGTGCCCAGCGCCAGGAACATGTTGTCCCGGTAGTTCTCCCAGTGACCGGAGGTCTCCCAGAGGGCCTTGTCGAAGATCTGCGGGGTGATCACCTCGCTGTACCCGCGCCGCGCGTACTGGTCGCGCATGTACGCGATGAGCGCGTTGTAGAGGTGCGCCCCGCGCGGCAGGAAGAAGGGCGACGCCGGCGCGTACTCGTGGAACATGAACAGCTTGAGGTCCTTGCCCAGCTTGCGGTGGTCGCGGGCGCGGGCCTCCTCCAGCTGGCGCATGTGCGCGTCGAGCGCCTTCTGCGTCGGAAACGCGGTGCCGTAGATGCGCTGGAGCATCGGCCGCCGCTCGTCGCCGCGCCAGTACGCGCCCGCCACGGAGGTGAGCTTCACCGCGCCGAGGAAGCGCGTGCTCGGGACGTGCGGGCCCTCGCAGAGGTCGATCCACTCGCCGTGCTGGTAGAACGAGATGTCCTCCCCCGCGGGGATGCCGTCGAGGATCTCGACCTTGTAGGTCTCGCCCATCTTCGTGAGCTTCTCGCGGGCCTCCTCGCGGGTCATCACGCCGCGCACGAAGGGCGTGTCGCCCGCCGCGATCTCCTTGATGGTCGCCTCGATGCGCCCGAGGTCGTCCTCGGTGAAGCGCCCGTCCCGCCGGTCGAAGTCGTAATAGAAGCCGCTGTCGATGCTCGGCCCGATGGTCACCTTCGTGCCCGGGAAGAGCCGCTGGACCGCGTCGGCCATCACGTGCGCCGTCGAGTGCCGGATGATCGGCAGGGCGCGCGGGTCGTCCGCGAAGATGGGCTTCACCTCGGTGCTCTCGGTCGCCTCCACGGGCGTGTGCAGGTCGACGGTGCGCCCGTCGACCAGCGCGGCGACCGTGTTCGGGGGGAGGCGGTTGCGATCCTTGAGGAGCTGACCTGCGGTGACCTTCATGACCTGTCGTTCGGGCGCCTGCGCGGGGCCGATTCCCCGCGGCGGGCGAGCACGGTGTACGCACCCGCGATCGGGCGCGTCAAGCCAGCGGGCCGCGGCCGCCGGATGCGGTACGATCACGGAGTCGTATGCCATCCACGCTCTTCGAGTCGCTCCCTGACGCGGTGTCCGTCTACGAGGTGTCGCCGCGCGACGGGCTCCAGAACGAGGCTGTCACGGTGCCCACACCCGCGAAGGTGCGGCTCATCGAGGCGCTCGTCGCCGCCGGTCTGAAGCGCCTCGAGGTCACCAGCTTCGTGTCGCCCAAGTGGGTGCCGCAGCTCGCCGACGCGGTCGAGCTGTGCCGCCTGCTCGGTCACCCCCCGGGGGTGAGCTTCTCCGCGCTGTGCCCCAACCAGCAGGGCCTCGACCGCGCCCTCGCGACGGAGCTCGGCGAGGTGGCGGTGTTCCTCTCGGTGAGCGAGACCCACAACCGCAAGAACGTGAACAAGACCGTCGCGCAGACCTTGGACGTCTTCCGCGAGATGGTGCCCGCGGCGCTGGCGGCCGGGCGCCGGGTGCGGGGCTACCTCTCCACGCTCTGGGGCTGCCCCTACGAAGGGGCGGTCGACCCCGAGCGCGGGGTGGAGATCGCGCGCGCCCTCCTGGAGATGGGCTGCTACGAGGTATCCCTCGGCGACACCATCGGCATCGGTACGCCGGTGCAGACCAAGCGCATCGTGGAGATGTTCCTGCGGGAGTTTCCGGCGCAGCGGCTGGCGCTGCACTTCCACGACACGCGCGGCACCGCGCTCGCCAACGTCATCGTCGGGCTCGAGCTCGGCGTGCGCACCTTCGACGCCTCCGTCGGCGGCCTCGGGGGCTGCCCCTACGCGCCCGGCGCCGCGGGCAACCTCGCCACCGAAGACCTCGTGTTTACCCTCCACGGTATGGGCATCAAGACCGGCATCGACCTCGACAAGCTCGTCGAGGCAGGCCGGGTTGCGTCCGCCGTGGTGGGGCGCGAGCTGCCGGGCAAGGTGCACAAGGCCGGCGTCCGCGCCCTGCGTCGCTAGCGCCCGGCTTTTCGCTTGAGCGGCGCTGTCCGGCTGTGGCCTTCTCGCGGCTCACGCAGGAGTGAGGAGACCCCATCATGATCGGTTCCGCCGCGTTGTTTCTGATCGCGATGTCTGGCGCGGGTCAGCTCCGCGCAGTCGAGGCGCCGCCCGCCGCGCTCTCCCTCCAGGGAGAGGCCGCCGCGCCCTCCGCCTGGTCGATGGACGTCGGCCTGCGGCTCACCCGCTACGGCCTCGACGGCGGGATGCAGCGCCGCAACCGCTGGCTCGCCCAGTCGGCGACCCGCTCCACCGACGCGACGCCCGCCCCGGCGACGGCCGCGCCAGCCCCCGCTGCCTCCACCGAGCCGCCCGCCGCGCCCGAGGCGGCGGCGTGCGAGACCTGCGACATCGACTGTGAGACCTGCCGCGAGTCCGACCGCCAGGCGCGCTACGTCATGCGCCGCCGCGCCTCGCTGCTGCGCACCCACCGCGCGTTCGGCATCGCGGCGTGGAGCTCGCTGCTCGTCACCGAGGTGCTCGGGACCATCCTCGCGATCAACCAGCCGACGCTGTTTGGCGGCGGCGAGTGCGCCGCGACCATGAACACCGCGTTCGGCTGCGGCTCCGGCCTGCTCCGCTCGCTGCAC
>CAIOSS010000011.1 GCA_903860995.1 uncultured delta proteobacterium
CGCCGCCCAGCGGCCGCGCGCGGTGAGCCCGCCCTCCTCTGCGCCGGGCGATCGCGTGAGGTTCGACACCCCCTGCACCGAGAGCACCCGCCGCCGGTGGTCCGTGCGCGCGGACACCGCCAGCACGTCCACGCTCTCGTCGCCCCCTCGCGCGAGCACCAGCGCCACGCTCTCGCCCAGCGGCGCCAGAGAGACCCAAAGGGGCTCGCCCGCGTCGCGGATACCTCGTCGGGTAAGCGCGGCCCGCAGGTCGGTGGGCCCCGGAGAGGCGAGCACGAGCGCGCCGCCGACCCCGGCGCCGAGCGCCCACGCGAGCGCGGTCGGGGCCCAGCTGGGGGGGCGTCGCCTGGAGGCCTGGGGGTGGTGGGGCTGGCGCATCGGGCAGGGGAGGGGCGTTCGGGGGTCTCGCACCCCGTGCGGGTCTCTACCGCCAACCGACGCCCCCACGCAAAGCCGACGTTGGCAGGAGCGAGCCATCCCTTGATCGCGCGCGCTGCCTCGTTCTAGAACCCTCCGTCCCGTCTGGCTGTATCCCCTCCGGAGCCCATCGATGCACCATCTCCCCCGGCACAGCGCCGTGTCCGTCTGCCTCGCGGCGATCGCGGCCCTGGCGCCCGCGCCCGCGCAGCCCCGACCGCCGGCGCCCGCCAACGCCAACGCCGCCGCCGCCCGCCCGCTTACGCTCCGTGAGGCCACCCAGCGGCTGCAGTCCGCCGACCCCGACGAGATCACCGAGGGGGTCGATGCGCTCACCCGCATCGGCACCGCCGAGGCCGTGGCCCCGATGGTCACCCTCGTGCGCAGCGGCCTCCCCGACGAGCTGCTCGATCTCGTCGTCACCAAGCTCGGCATCCTCGGCCGCCCGGAGGCCATCGAAGAGCTCGGCTCGCTCATGCGTCATCGCCGCCCCGCCGTGCGGCTCCGCGCGGTGACCTCCCTCAGCCAGATTCGCGACGACCGCAGCCGCCCCCTCATTGAGTCGGGCCTGCGCGACTCCAACGCCGGCGTGCGCGCCGAGGCCGCCCGCGCGCTCGGCCGCATCAACGCCCGCGCGTCGCTCGCGCTCCTCCAGCGGGCCTTCGAGCGCAACATCCCCGAGGCCGCGGAGTCCATCGGCGCCCTCGGCGACGCCCCGGCCGCAGACCGGCTGCTGGAGTCCGTCGGGCGCGCGCCCCTCTCGGTGCTTCTCCCCGGGTTCCGCCGCTTCCTCGACCGGCGCGACCTCACCGACCCCGTGAAGCTCCACATCGTCGAGCAGCTGGTCTCCCGCTCGCCCACCACCCAGGTGAAGGCCTTCCTCCAGGAGTGGGTGCGCGAGCTCCCGCCCGCAGACCGGTCGCGCGCCCGCGCCCGCGCCGAGCTCGCGATCCGCCAGATCAACGACGCCCCCGGAGCCCCCCGATGAACCGCCGCGCCCTAGCGCTCTCCGCCCTGGTCTCTGCCGGCCTCGTCGGCTGCATGCCCTCCATCCGCACCACCACGGCGTTCTCGTCGCGCTTCGGTGACAACAACCGCGGTCGCCTCGGCGAGGCCGCCACCGCGACCGGGGTCGCCACGGTCACCGATCGCCCGCGCAACGCCCTAGGCCGGCCGCTGCTCGCGACGGTCATCCAGGGGGAGGGCCGCGCGGTCGCCGTGTACGACGCCCAGACCGGCCAAGGCCTATGGTCGCGCCCCATGGCGGCCTCCAGCACGCCGGAGATCCTCGGTGACGCGCTGGTCGTCGAGGTCGGGTCGACCACGAAGATCCTCGATCTTGCGACCGGCGCCGAGCGCGGCCACGTCGAGCACAACGGCCTGGAGTTCGCGGGCGCCGACCGTGACGGCGACACCATCGTCCTGTGCTTCTCCGCGGGGCTCACCGGCGGCGGCCGACGCGCTGGGCGCGTCGAGGCCGTCGATGCCCGCAGCGGCAGCCAGCGGTGGACCCACGAGGTCGGCGGCATCCTCGGCCGCCCCGCCGCCCGAGGCGGGCTCGCCTTCGTGCCATGGGACCGCCAGAGCATCGCCGTGCTCGACCTGGGCAGCGGCGTCGAGCGCGCCCGCCTGCGCTCCACCGACGATGTGCTGTCGTGGGTCTTCGCCTCCCCGCAGGGCGTCTTCTACGGTGGCCGCGGGATTTACCGCCTCAACGCCGACAGCGCGTCGGGCACCCGCGCGGGCAGCCAGTTTCTCGCCAACCCCTTCGAGGGCATCCCCGGCGATCCGCTCATCTACCGGGACGCCTTTCTCCCCACCACCGGCACCCGCACGGCGCGCGACCGCATCCGGTTCACGTTCATGCCCGGGGCGACGGCCGAGGGCGGGCGCCTCGCGGTGCAGGGCGACACCATCTTCGCGGCCTACTACCACGACGTGCTCGCGGTCGACGCCGCCACCGGGGCCGTGCGCTGGGCCATCCGGCTCGACGAGGACATCGAGGCCATGGAGCTGACCCCGACGGGTCTCTTCGTGGTCGCGGCCGGCGGTCGCGTGCGGGGCATCGACCCGGCGACGGGCGCGGTCGGCGTGGTGGCGCAGCTCAACGCCCAGGTCGGCGCCATCGCGCTCGACGTGGGCGGGCTCAGCCTCCCGGCCGAGCGGGTGGCGCCGGAGGGCACCGCGCGCGAGCAGTTGGTGTCCCTCATCCGCGACCCCGACAACCGCCTGGTGCCGTTCCGGTCGTTCCTCGTGACGCGCCTCGCGCGCCTCGAGGACGAAGAGGTCACGCACGACCTCCTCGACCTCTACACACAGCGCTCCATCCCGGTTCAGCTGCGCCAGAGCATCGCGACGGCGTTGCAGTCCCGCCGCACCGGCGCGCGCTTCCTCGTCGCCGCCCTCGAGGAGCATTTCGACTACCTCGAGAACCACTCCGCCCCGCCCTTGCAGGTCATCGCCCCGACGCTCGTGGCCATGAACGCGCGCGAGGCGGTGCCGGGCCTCACCGCCCACCTCCTCGACCACGAGACCCCGGTCGAGGCGCTCCCGGACGTCATCAACGCCATCGGGGCGCTCGGCGAGGGCAGCGCGGTGCCCGTCTTCCAGCGCTGGGTCCAGCTCTACCGCTCGGACAGCAGCTTCCGCGGCGCCGAGCGCGCGGTCGCCCTCAACACCGCCATCGAGGCGATCTTCCGTCACGGCGACGCCGCGGCGCGCACGTGGCTCCAGCAGCTCGCCGACGACACCCGGGTCAACCCGGTGCCGCGGGCGCACGTCGCCGAGCTTCAGCAGCGCGACGCGCGGGAGATCCAGCAGCGCGAGACCCAGCAGTCAGAGAGCGAGCGCCAGGCGGCGCTGCAGGCCGAGGTCAATCGCCTCCACGAACTCCAGGCGGCGGTGCCGTCGACCCTCACCGACGCGGCCTTCGACGAGGCCTGGAACCTCCACCTCGACGAGGTGCGCGAGTGCGCCCAGGGGGCCGTGAGCCGCAACCCCGCGCTCAACCAGATCCGCGTGGTGGTCACGCTGCGGAGCGAGCTGCCGCGGCGGCTGATGGACGCCAACCCCCCGGCGCGCTCGGCCGGGGCCGACGGCGTGACCCACCCGACCACCTCGGAGGAGGCGCTCACCTGGACCGGCGCTCAGATGGCAGCCCTGACGGGTCAGCGCGCGAGGGTGCGCCTCGCGACCTACGCGCCCAACGACGCCGAGCTCCGGTCGTGCATGGACCGGGTGGTCCTGCCGCTGGAGTTCCCGGTGATTCGGGAGATGCGACAGGAGTTCCGGCGGGTGATCGACACCCGGGCGGCGCGTGCCCAGGGCGGGGGAGAGACCATCAACGGCCTCGGCCTCGACGCCCAGGGGCGCGAAC
>CAIOSS010000012.1 GCA_903860995.1 uncultured delta proteobacterium
CCCGTCGCGCGACGGATATCCGAAAGCACTCCACCCATCTGGCACAGGCGCGAAGATGACGCGTCCGCCATCCTCGGGCGTGAGCACCTCTCCCTGGAGGTAGGCGCACGCCACGTCGAGCACATAGTGAGCCGCGAAGGGTCGGTCAGAGAGGCCCGAGGTTAAGAACCGGACGGAGTCATCGTTGACGGTGGCCGAGAACGTGTCATCAACCGGTGTGACGCCAGCGACGTCGGCAAGGACCACGCGCACTTTTGTACGACTCACAGTGCCGTCTGCGCGCAGCTTCGTCGTACCCGGGGTCAGGAGGTTCTTGACTTCTACCCGGGCGCGCCCGTACTTCTTTACCGCAGCTTGATAGACGGAATTATCCACGAACACGAGAGCCTTTCGAGCGTTGATCACGTTGTCTAGCTCCTCGCGCGTGCGCTGGCGCAGCCCGTTAATCCCTTCCCACAGACTCGATTTGCTCATGCCTCGCACGGAATTGAACGACTCCGACACCCCGATAGGATCGCTGTCGACGGCTGACACTGCAAATGCCCGGTACGATGCCGCTCCCTCTTTTGCCAGCAGATCCGCCCATGGTCCTCCTACCGAGTGAGGTAAGGACGGCCCGTCTTCGAGGGCTTCGATCCCAGCCGCAATGTCGAGTGCAGGTTCGTGCGCCGTGACACGCGCCAAGAGATCCTGAAGTCGATCGCCGCTGGAGAGAGCGGACGGTGGCGGGCGCTCGGGCGCGTCCATTTCGGCGGCGAGAGTGCTGGCAACGCGATGGGTGACGTCGTGTAATCCGAGCAGGGCGTCGTCTTCGCCAAAGGTATCGGGCACTTCGGCCAGGCGGATGGCGTATGCGGCGGAGGCCCACACCGCCCGCTTCACGCAGCACTTTCCATGGGCGAGGTCGTACTTGAGGTCTTTGAACTTGAAGCCGTCGTCCGGGTGCAGAGCCATGAACTCCGCAAGGGTCTTGGCCTGCGAGTATGTCGCGTATCGGATCCCGCTTGCGGTGGATGCCGACTTCCCCCCCTTGAGGAACGCGAGAGGCGTCTGGGCGTCGAGAGTCCGAACCCACTCGCGAAAATCCGTCATGCGCTCCGGAGGCTCGTCTTGATCGTGCGTGCCGGGCGCATCAGAGGCAGCGACAGGCGGTTCCAAGTTCACTGCAGGTAGCACCCCACGCAGCGCGTCGTCAATGGGGTTAGCGAGGGACGCTTCGACCAGCGCGAGGCCGTCCCCGAGTTCGGGCGGCAGAAGCACCGTGTCGTATTTTTGGGCGAGCCCAGGGAGCCCGCTACGCGGGCTCAGCCAGACTACTGTCTCGTCGAGAGCCGCCTTTGGGGTCCGTTGGAGTAGCATCTCGGCGTGTGCAATCCCGAGAGACGCACTCCCACCGAGAAGACCGTGTCCGCCGCGAAATAAGGCAGCGCTTAGCGCGTGCCGAGCGGCGACCGCGCGAGGAGAAAAGTCGCCGGCGAGCGCCCCGCCAGCGTCGGACAGCGGCTGGATGGGACGAACATGAGCCGACTCCCCGATCTTGAGGGTTTTGAAGTTTCGCACGA
>CAIOSS010000013.1 GCA_903860995.1 uncultured delta proteobacterium
CCGGCGCGACGGCGCCGCTGGGCTGCATGTCAGGCTGCGGGTTGACCACCGGCGGGGCGCCGCCGGTCGAGACGCCGCCGAGGGAGGGAGGACCGACGAGGCCGAGGCCGATGCCGATCTCCTGGAGGGCGTCGCCGAGGCGGCTGCCCTGGAGGTCGCGGGCGGCGTTTTCGCCGTGGCTGGAGAGCCGCTCCTGGCGGGCGGTGGCGTCGGACGAGTCGCAGCCGTCGATGACGACCCCGCTCGCGAGCAGGGCCGCGAGGCTGGGAAGCGCGGAGGAGCGGACGGCGGTGCGAGGACGACGAGCGTTCATGGAGTGACCCCTTCGACGCGGGACGACGGGCGATCTTGGCGCGACAGCGGGGTCGATGGCAATTGCGGGGGTCGCCGGGCGCTCAGCCGAAGTGCGCGCCGAGCGACTCCGCGCGGGCGAGGATGTCGGCCTCGTCGGAGGGATTCCAGCCGAGTCCGATGACCCGGTCGCTGGCCCAGGCGTCCCAGATCTCCTCGGGGACCTCGACGGTGCCGCGGGGGCCGCCGACGTGGAGGGCGCGCGACCCGGCGAAGGCGATGACGTCGCCGAGGAGGTCGGCGTCCTCGTCGAGGGCCTCGCGGGTGATCGACACGTAGGGGGTCACCGCGCCGGTGGCGGGGTCGATGGAGCGCACGCGAGGGAACTCGAAGGCCTGCGCCGCGGTGAGGTCGCGCACGCGGGGCTCGGGGGAGCCGTCGCGCCAGCGCCATCCGTCGGCCTGGCGGACGAGCAGTCCGCCTATCGCGCTGAGGGGAGGTGCCATGGGACGGTGGTGTACCTCAAGTGCGAGGGGCCGCGGAACCCCTGTCAGAACCCCTCGGGGTCACCCGGGCCGGGGCGCACCGGCACCCGGTGGGGCTCCGGCCGGGGCGGAGAGTGCACCCGCGGCGGCGGCGGCGTGGGGCGCACCTCGCGCACAGCCCCGTCGACGTCGACCGGCGAGGGCGGCATCGGCGGCGGCGTCGGGTCGACCGGGGCCTGCATCCCCGCCGACACGACGGGCGTCTCGGTCTGCACCACGGGCGCCTCGCCCGGGGACTGGATGCGCGTCTCCCCCGGCGCCGCGAGCAGCCCGAGCCCGATGCCCACCTGCGTGGCGGCGCGGGCGTGCTGCGAGCGGTCGAGCTCGCGGCCGGCCCGCTCGCCGTGCTCGGTGAGCCGTTGCATCCGACCCGCCGTCTCGGCGGGGGTGTCGCAGCCGTCGAGGGCGACCCCGCTCGCGAGCAGGGCGGCGAGGCTGGGGAGCGCGGTGCTCTGCGCGGCGGTGCGTGGTCGGCGGACGCTCATCGGTTTCCAGACCCTTCTCGACACGGCACAGAAGCCCTGATCTTGGCGCCCATCGGGGCGCCCTGGCAATGAGCGCCTACGTTCGAATCGCGTGACGGCGTCCGCCAAGATCGGCGATCCGGGCCAGGGAGGGTGTCACTGCCTCAACCCGCCATCGGGTCGCGGTAGATCTCGTCGACGGCGATCTCCGCCTCGACGCCGGTGCGCCGCAGCGCGTCGCCCTCCGGGGCATCGCGATCGTGGAGCTACCCTGCAGCGGCTACGACGGCGTCGACACCTCGGTGAACTTCCGCCACGCGAGCGCCGAGGTGCGGGACAGCTTCCCGCTGGGGTCGCGGACGTGCACCGGCGGGTCGACCGCGAGCGTCGCGACGGTCACCGACGAGTCGTGGCAGCCGGTGCAGGCGATCCTCTTTCGCATCCGCGGGGCGCGCTGAGCGAGGCGGCGCATCGCGCACACGCGCTTCCCCGCGGGCGCCACGGGGCGCGGCGAGCGACGATGGGCGCCCTCGGCGAGCGCGGAGCCGCGGTAGAGTCCCGCGCGATGTCGGATCATCGCCCCACGACCGCCCCGGCCGACGCGATGCGGCCCGTGGGCGGGCCCGCCGAGCTCGTCGAAGACGGCACCGTCGCGGCGTCGGGGCACCTCGTGGTCGATGGCGAAGCGATCACGTTCCAGCCACGGGGCGGCGCGCAGAACCCTGGCCGGCGCGCGGTCGTGGTGCCGCTCGCGGGCGTGACCGGGGTGTCACGACGCGACGGCATCCAGCGGGTGGTGATCGAGTCGGGGAGCGGTGAGCTCGCCTTCCGCGGCGTCGGCGCACAGCGCGCCTGGCTCGCCCTGAAGGCGATGCGCGACGGGGCGGATGGCGCGTCGAGCGCGCGGCCCCTGGTCTTCGACGAGGAGGACGTCCAGGGGGACGCCACGAGCCCGCGGGCGAAGGGGCTCTACGCCATCGGGGGCAGCGGGTTCGGCTACGTCGCCTGGCCGACGGGAGGGCGCCAGTCCGGCTACTGGGATCGGCTCGACAGCCTCCGCGGCGTCGACTTCCCGGCGAGCGGGATCGTGGTGCGGGCGGCGGGCGATCGCGCCGTCGCCGGCGCCTGCGCGCGGGCGTTCGTCGAGGCGCTCGTGGACCGCTGGCTCGACGCGATGCCGACGTTCGCCGACGAGCCCGGGTGGCGCGTCCGGGCGGCGCGGGTCACCGGGGGGGCGATCGAGCCGGGCACCCTGTCCATCGAGCCCACGGGGCTGACGTTCGAGCCGGTGGAGGGCGCGGCGGAGGTCGTGGTCCCGCGCGGGGTGCTGGCCCTGGCCCAGCCAGACGGCGCCGACCCGCGGGCGTTCGAGCTCCACGCCGACGACGGCGCGCGGCGGTTTCGCGTCATCGGCGCGCGGTCGACCGCGGAGACGCTGGCCGAGGTCTTCGCCTCGGACGCCTGGCACACCGGGGCCCATGGGCTGCCGCGGGTCACCCTCTCCGACCCCCAGGTCGCCTGGCTCTACGGACCCTGCACGAGCGCGGCCCTGTACGCCCGACGCGACGTGATCGCCCGCGCGGGGCGCCTGCTGCTGCGACCCACCGCGTCGCAGGTCGAGCTCTTGATGTCGGCGCGGCGCACTGCGCCTCCGTCGGTGCCGTTCCCATGCGAGCTGCGGGTCAGCGGCTCGCGCGGGCGCTTCGCGGTGGACGGCGTGGTGTCGCGCTTCCAGGCCCTCCAGGAGGACGAGCAGGGCAACGCGTGGTTCAACGTCGTGGTGCGCTTCCGGGGCGAGGTCCGGGCGATCAACGAGCGGGAGCACTTCCGCCTCGCGCTCGACGCGCCCCTGCGCCGGGTCGAGCTGACCGGCGGCAACCGCCGCGTCGTCCTGGTGGACTACGTTCGCCTCGTCGACCTGGCGAAGCGCGGATGTCGCATCGCGGTGCCCGCGTGCCCGGACGTCGGATCGGTGTGCGTCATCGACACGGACCTCAAGAAGAAGCCCACCTCGCTGTCCGCGAGGGTCGTTCACGTCACGGCGACGAAGGAGGGGCTCTGGCTCGTCGGGGTCCGGTACGAGTCCGAGTCGGCGGAGCGCGGCGGGAGCCTCTTCATGGAGCGCCGCTCCGAGCAGCTGCGGGGTCGCCACGGGTGATCGGGAGAGCGAGCGGCGCGTTGACAGCGAGCGGCTGGCGATGCGAGCGTTCGAGGGATACCCGGGCCCAGGCGTGGACGAAGAAGACACAGGGGACGAGCAGGAGACGCTCCCCCCAGATTTCAAGTTCGCCAGCTACCGCATCGGGCGCACCCTCGGCGTGGGCGCGTTCGGCGCCGTATACGAGGCCTTCCGCGAGCCGCTCAACAAGCGCGTCGCGCTGAAGGTGCTCCACCCCCAGCTGGCGTCGAACCAGGACGCCGTAGCCCGGTTCATCAGGGAGGCTGAGCTCGTCGCCCAGATCGAGCACCCCAACATCGTCGCCGTGCTCGACGTCGGCATCGAGAGCGGCGTCCCGTTCCTGGCGATGGAGTTCCTGGACGGCGAGACCCTGACGGCCCGGCTCACCCGCGGCGGCATGAGCGTCCCGGCGGCGCTGGACATCGTGCTCCCGGTCGTCGCCGCCGTGGCGGTGGTGCACGAGCGCGGCGTGGTGCACC
>CAIOSS010000014.1 GCA_903860995.1 uncultured delta proteobacterium
CGAGGGCCATCAGGGGGTGACCCGCCGCGCTCGCCTCCGCCAGCACCAGCGCGAAGACCTGCGCCGCCTGCGGCGCACGGCCGAGCGCCGCGAGGACGTCGCCGATGCGCAGGCGCGAGTCGAAGTCGTGCGGCGCCGAGCGCACCAGCGAGACGAGGCCCCGCAGCGCGTCGACCGGGGCGCGGGCGAGGAGGGCGGCGTCGACCTGTTCGGAGAGATCACGTCGGGTGGGCATACGGTCCGGGACGGTAACCCGCCGCGCGCCTCGCTGGCACGACCCGCTCGCGGCTGGTAGACCCGCAGGTCATGGACACCTCCGCGCTCGAGCTGCGCTTTCGCCTCGGAACGATTCCCGTGACGGTCGAGCCGTGGTTCTGGCTGTCGGGGCTGATGTTCAACACGCAGACTTCGCAGGGCCCGCGCATCGCGCTGTGGCTGCTGGTGTTCTTCGTGTCGGTGCTGGTGCACGAGCTCGGCCACGCGCTCGCCACCCACGCCTTCGGCGCCCGCGCGAGCATCCGCCTGCACTCCTTCGGCGGCGCCACGCAGCCGTCGCGCGCGCTCTCCCGCTGGCGCAACGTCGCGATGACCCTCGCCGGCCCGGGCGCGGGCTTCGCGCTGGGCGCCCTCGCCTTCGCCGCTGTGCGCTTCGTCCCCAACGTGTCGCCCCTCGGCCTCTGGACCCTCGATCGCCTCGCGATCGTCAACTTCTCCTGGGGCGTGCTCAACCTCCTGCCCATTCCCCCGCTCGACGGCGGCCACGTGATGCTCAGCGTCTTCGGGCGCCGCCACGAGCGCGTCGCGCGCATCGTCGGCGTCGCGGTCGCGGGCGTCGCCGTGGTCTACGGACTCACCTCGGGGCAGCCCTCCCTCGCGGTCCTCTTCGGCTTCCTGGCCTTCCAGAACTTCCAGACGCTGCGGGCGATGAGCAGCCACTGAGGCCGCGGCGCGGTCACGCCTGCTCGGTCTCGACGGGGTACTGGTCGCGGTGCGCCACGAACACCGCGCGCACGCCGAGCGCGTGGACGGAGGAAGCTCGCGCTCGCGGGGATGACCGCCGCCCCGACCAGCCCGCCCGCACACAACATCAGCACGTCGTTCATGAACCGCCACGGTATCGCGGCGCGCGGCGCCCGGCACGGCGCGGGGCCGCCGTTCACCCGCGACGCTCGACCGTTCGGGGTGATAGCGTCGCGAACGGTTCGCCGGGCCTTCCGGCCAAAGGGTTCTTCGATGAAGCCGCACGTCGCACGCACGCTCCGGATCGCCTTCAGCGCCGCCGCCCTCGTCGCCTCGGAGGCCGCCGCACAGACGGACCCCGGCGTGATGGCCGCCACCCGCCGCGACCTCATCCGCGAGGCCCAGGAGGCGCGCACCGCGGAGGACCATGGCCGCGCCCTCGACCTCGCCACCCGCGCCGGCCAGCTCGGGATGAGCGCGTCGCTCCGGCGCTTCATCGCCGAGGAGCAGAACGCCCAGGGGCTCCTCGGGCCTGCGCTGGGCAGCGCGGAGCTCTGCGCCCGCGAGGCCGAGCGCGACACCAGCCCCGCCCGCGCCGACCACCTCTCGGCCTGCCAGGCCCTCGCTGCCAGCCTGCGCCCGCGCGTCGCCCGCCTCATCGTGGAGACGCCCCGCATCCCCGGGCTCGAGGTGCGCGTCGCCGACACCGACCTCCCCTCCGCCGTGTGGGGCGTCCCCTACCTGGTCACCCCCGGCACCGTGCTGGTCACCGCGATGGCGCCGGGGTACCGCCCCTTCCGCGCCGAGCTGGACGTCGGCCCCGGCGGCACCCGCGCCGTGCGCGTGCTGCTGGAGGAGGCCCCGCAGTCGCTCGAGCTCCCCGGCGGTCGCTCGCTGGTCGACGACCTCCGCGCGGTCGACGCCCGCGGTGGCCTCAACCCCGGGCCCGTCGCGCTGCTCGCGGTCGGCGGCGCGGGCTTCGTCGCCGCGGGGGTCTTCTACCTGATGCGCGGCGCGGCCCTCAGCGACCGCGACGCGCAGTGCGACTCGCTCGGCTGCCCGGAGGCGGCGCGGCCCGACCACGACCGCGCGGTGACCTTCAACACCCTCACCAACGTGTCGCTCGGCGTCGGCGCGGCCTTCGCCGCGGGCGGCCTCGTCTGGTACCTCATCGCCCCGCGGCGCACGGTGCCCTCCGCCTCGCCCGATCAGCCGGCCCCGGCGCGGCGCGCGGGGCTGCTCTTCGCCCCGTCCCCGGGCGGCGCCATGATCGGCTGGGAGGGCGCGCTGTGACGGCCGCCCGCTGGGTCCTCCCCGCCCTGCTGCTCGCGAGCGGCTGCACCATCGACGCGTTTCCCCGACGGGTCGCCCAGGCCGACGGCGGCGCCGTGGGCTGCGGCGACGCGGGCATCGTCGACCTCTTCACCAACCGCAACCACTGCGGCGCGTGCGGCTTCGTGTGCGGGTCCCTCCCGCACGTCACCGCGTCGGTCGGCTGCGCGGGCGGGCGCTGCTCGCTCGCCGGCGCCTGCGAGCCCGGCTGGCTCAACTGCGACGGCGCCTCGGAGAACGGCTGCGAGGCCGACGCGCGCGAGCCCGCCCACTGCGGGCGCTGCGGCGTGGTCTGCCGCGACGCGACCCCCGCGTGCCGCGCCTTCGCGGCGACCCCCGGCGACGACGGCGGCGCGGCGACGGACGCGGCGGGCGTACCCATCGACGACGTGACCTTCGCCAACGACGGGGGCGCCGGCCTCGCCTTCCGCTGCGCGAACAACTGCACCACCGGGCGCGTGCGCTGCGACGACCCGCCGACCTGCGTCGACCTGCAGACCGATTCGCGCGCCTGCGGCGCCTGCGGGACGGCCTGCGTGCCGCGGGCCAACGCCACGACGGCCTGCGTCGCAGGGGCGTGCGCCCCGGCGTGCCTCCCGGGCTTCCGCGACTGCAACGGCGACCTCGCGATGGCCACCAGCGACGGCTGCGAGGTGAACACCAACACCTCGACGACGAGCTGCGGCGCGTGCGGGACGGCCTGCGCCGCGGGGCAGAACCGCTTCGCCCGCTGCCTCGACGGGGTGTGCGCGCCGGGCGACTGCATGGCGGGCTTCGGCGACTGCGACGCCGACCCGGCCAACGGCTGCGAGACGGCGCTCGCCACCAGCACGGCGCACTGCGGGCGCTGCGGCAACGGGTGCGCCATCACGGGCGCCGGGGCGGCCTGCGCCGCGGGGATGTGCACCATCGCGGCGTGCAACCCGGGCTTCGGCGACTGCGACGCGGTGCCGAGCAACGGCTGCGAGGTCGACACCCGCACCTCGGCGGCCCACTGCGGGATGTGCGGGCGCTCGTGCGCCCCGACGCCCAACCGTCAGGCGGCCTGCGTCGCGGGGGTGTGCGCGCCGGGCGAGTGCGCCGCGGGCTTCGCGGACTGCGACGGCGACCTTGCCAACGGATGCGAGACGGTGCTGGCGGCCAGCACGCAGCACTGCGGGCGCTGCGGCAACCGCTGCGAGTTCGCCAACGCGGCGGCGACCTGCGCGGCGAACACCTGCGTCATCGGCGCGTGCAGCCCGGGCTTCGGCAACTGCGACGGGGTGTCGGCCAACGGGTGCGAGGTCAACACCCGCACCAACGTCGACCACTGCGGCACCTGCGCCAACGCCTGCCCCACCCGGCCGAGCTCCAGCCGCGCCTGCGTCGACGGCGCGTGCCGCATCGACTGCAACCTTCGCCGCGGAAACTGCGACGGCGACGACCGCAATGGCTGCGAGGCCGACCTCGAGAACGATCGCTTCAATTGCACCGCGTGCGGGATGGTCTGCATGTTCTGCGGCGCGGGCGTCTGTATCTGATCAGAGCCCCGCGATCACGAGGCTGAGGTTCGAGTTGGTCGGGCCCACGATGGTGACCGCGGGGGTCGCGGCGAGGCCGCTGCTCGACCCCATGAACACCAGGGCGCGTCCCCCGGCGAACTCGCCGATGACGGCGTCCGAGAATCCGTCGCCGTTGAGGTCGCCGGGCGAGGCCACCGTGTAGCCGAACTGGCGGATGAGGTCGCCGTCGATTCGCACCCGCTCTCCCACGCGCAGGCCCGCGGCGCCGCCGGGGTAGAAGTACGCGTGATCGGTGCGGTCGGTGCCGACGAGCAGGTCGTCGTAGCCGTCGCCGTTGACGTCGCCCGCGCAGGAGACGCTGCGGCCGAAGTCCAGGCGTCCGTCGTCGAGGCGCAGGTCGCGCACGAGGGGGAGGCCCGTCGGGCGGCCGCGGAACACGTCCACGTAGCCGCTCCGCGATGCGCCGATGGCGACGTCGGCGTAGCCGTCGCCATCGAGGTCGCCGACGTGCTGCGCGGGATAGCCGAAGAAGGTCGCGAGCGGCGGTCCGAAGGGGCTGCCCGGCGCGGTGGCCCAGGTGGACGTGGGCGCGGCGCCGAATGCCGTCCCGGTGCTCGAATAGAGGAAGGCCGCGTTGGGGAAGAAGGCCGGCGCGAAGGGCGAGCCGATGAGCAACTCCTCGTCGCCGTCACCGTCGGTGTCGCCCGCGCTGGCGACGTTGAAGCCGAAGGGCGCGTTGGCGGGCGGGGCGCTGATCACCTGGTTGGCCGTGACCCCGGTGGCGGGGAAGGTCGCCCGGCCGTGGAAGACGAAGACCGAGCCACCCGCCGCCGCGGTCATGAGGTCGCCCGGGATACCGACCGCGAAGTCGCCGAAGCCGTCACGGTTGACGTCGCCCGCGGAGCTCACGGTAAATCCGAAATTGAGCCCCGGCGGACCGGTCAGGGTCGCCGATGGAGCGCCCCGCAGCCCCGTCGGACCACCCGGGTACAGGTACAACACCGACGCCCCGCGGGCGCCCACCGCGAGGTCGGAGAAGCCGTCACCGTTGATGTCCCCGACGCTCGCCACGGCGAAGCCGAAGAGCGTCGAGTTCGCGGGCGCAGTGAGGATGAGGTCGGGCGTCGCGGTGACATTGGTGGTGCGGCCGTAGTGCACGAACACCACCTGCCCCTGGCTTCCGATGACGAGGTCCGAGAGCCCGTCACCATTGAAGTCGGGCACGCTCCCCCAGGCGGTGTCGACCGCGCCGCCGCGGGCGCGCACCAGCAGCTGCCACACCGGCGACGGCCCCGACGCGACGACCCCGGCGCGCATCCCGCGCAGCCGCCAGAAGGCCGTGCCCACCGGGAGGTCCGCGCTGGGGCGGCCAGCCTGGGTGGTGGCCATGAAGGTGCCGAGGGGTCGGGTGCACGCGCGGTCGGAGAAGAGCTCGACCCGCACTGCGTCGAAGCCGGTGATGGGCCCCCAGCGCAGGGTGGGGCGACGGGACGTGACGATCGCCGACGAGATCGGGGCCATCATCTGGGGGGGCCCCGGGAGGCACGCGGTGCCGTCGAGGGTGCGCCCCGGGTCGCAGATCGCCGTGCATGCCGAAGCCACGCAGGCCCGCTGCCCGTCGGTCACCACCGGGCACGACCGGCCGCAGCCGCCGCAGTGCGAGACCGACGTCTGCGTGTCGGACTCGCAGCCGTTGGCCGTGGTGCCGTCGCAGTCCGCCGTGCCGGCACCGCAGACGCTGCCGCAGACGCTCGCCGCGCAGGTCGCGACCGCGTTGGGGCGCGTCGGGCACGCGTTGCCGCAGGACCCGCAGTGCGCGGGCGAGCTGCGGGTGTCCACCTCGCAGCCGTTGGCCGCGACGCCGTCGCAGTCCGCGAAGCCCGCCGCACAGGTGAACCTGCACGCCGCCGCGACGCATGCCCGGGTCGCGTTGGCGCGCGCCGGACACACGGTGCCGCACGTGCCGCAGTGGGTGGCGCTCGATCGTGTGTCGACCTCGCAGCCGGTGCCCGTCACCGCGTCGCAGTCCGCGAAGCCCGCCGCGCAGGTCGCGACCGCGCAGGCCCCCATGGTGCAAGCCGCCACCGCGTTGGCGAGGGCGCAGGCGTTGCCGCACGCCCCGCAGTGGGCGGCGCTGCTCGCGAGCGTGACCTCGCAGCCGTTGCTCGCGACGCCGTCGCAGTCCGCGAAGCCCGCCAGGCACGCCCCGCCGCCGCACACCCCCGCCGCGCAGCGGGCCTGCTGGTTGCCCGTGATCGCGCAGGCCGTCCCGCACACGCCGCAGTTCGTCGCCGAGCTCGCGGTGTCGACCTCGCAGCCGTTGCCCGCGACCCCGTCGCAGTTGCCGAAGCCTGCCGCGCAGGCGAGGGCGCACGCCCCCTCCACGCAGGCGGGCGCCGCGTTGGTCTGCGACGGGCACCGGTTGCCGCAGCGCCCGCAGCTCGTCGCGGCGCTGCGCAGGTCGGTCTCGCAGCCGTTGGCGGCGTCGGCGTCGCAGTCGCCGAAGCCCGCCGCGCACGCGATGCCGCACACCCCGGCCGCGCAGGTGGGCGTCGCGTTGGCCCCCGCCGGGCACACCCTCCCGCACGCCCCGCAGTGGGTTACGGCGGTCGCGGTGGCGGTCTCGCAGCCGTTGGCCGCGTCGGCGTCGCAGTCGCCGAGGCCCGCCGCGCAGGCGAGCGCGCAGACCCCCGCGCGACAGGCCGGCGATGCGTTGGGCCCGGACCCGCACGGCACGGCGTCGCAGGCGCCGCAGCGGGTCGGGTCGCTCTGGAGGTCGACGCAGCGCATGCCGCACCGCGCCTCGCCCGCAGCGCAGTCGTTGCCGCACACGTAGCGTCCGGTGGCCGGGGTGAGCGGGACGTCCGGCGCCGCCGCCACCTCGACGGCGTCCATCGCGGACGCGTCGCCGAGGTCGGCGTCGGGCGCCACCCCGGCGTCCATGGGCGCGGCCGCCAGCCGACACATCGGGCGCTCGCTCGGACAGCTCACCGCGCACGACCCGCAGTGCTCGGGATCCCCCGCGGCGGCCTCGCAGCCCACCGTCGGGTTGTCGTTGCAATGGAGCCAGCCCGGCTCGCACGCCCCTGCCACCACGCAGCGCCCCGCGACGCAGCTCACCCCGTCGGCCGCGACGTGGGGAAGCCCGGTGCAGTCGGTGTCGCACCCGCCGCAGTGGCGGGGGTCGCGCTGGAGGTCGACGCACGCGCCGCCGCACACGCTGCCCCCTTCGCAGCTCGCCGGGGCGCCGCGGTCCGCGCCAGGCACGTCGAAGCCGAAGGTCGCCACCGGGGGTCGGCCGGTCTCGCCCCCACACGACGCGGCCATGCACGCGAGCACCACCCCCGCCGCCCCATTCCGCCACGCCGATGTCATGGCGCCCATCGTACGGCACGCGCATCCGGCCCCTCAATCAGCAACGGCCCTGGCGCAGGTCGGCACAGGCGCGCGATCATGCGGTGGGCGTTCGCCGCGCAGCGCACGCGTGGCCCGGCCATTGCGAAGGATCACCGCGCATGAACAAGCAACCACGGTATCTGGGCGACCTCTTCCATCGCATCGTGTGGCTCCTGGCGGTGCCGGCCGCGGGCTGTGGCAGCTCGGTGGCGCCTGCGCTCGAGGCCGACAGCGCGGTCGA
>CAIOSS010000015.1 GCA_903860995.1 uncultured delta proteobacterium
CCCTCCGAGGGGAGCACCCACCCAGGCCTCCAGTCACCGGCCTCACTCGCCCGTGGGTCGGCGATGACAGCTCATATGCTCCTCTGGGAGGGCGAGACTGGTGACTGACGACGGCCGGGTGCTCCCCTCCGGAGGGCGAGGCTGGTGACTGACGACGTGGGCGGTCGCCCGGGCGCCGATGGACACTCCCCCGCGGGCCATGCGAGACCCCACGGCATGGCCCTCGTACGACCGTTCCGCGCGCTGCGTCCGCCGCCTGCCCTTGCCGCCCGCGTGGCGTCGCCGCCCTACGACGTGATCAACACCCGCGAGGCCCGCGCGCTCGCTGCGGGCAACGTCGACTCCTTCCTGCGCGTCGCCCGCCCCGAGGTCGACCTCGAGCCCGGCGTCGATGAGCACGGCGACGAGGTGTACGCCCAGGGGGCCCGCAACCTCTCCGAGCTCTGCGTCCGCGGCGTGCTCGTGCAGGACGATCGGGCGAGCATCTACGTGTACGCCCAGACCATGGGCGCGCACCGCCAGGTCGGACTCGTCGGGTGCGTGTCGGTCGACGAGTACGACCGCGACCTCATCCGCAAGCACGAGAAGACCCGCGCCGACAAGGAGGACGACCGCACCCGCCACATCGACGCCCTCCACGCGCACGACGAGCCGGTGTTCCTGGCGTACCGCGCGCGCCCGGCCATCGACGCGATGGTCGCCGCCATCACTGCGCTCCCGCCCGACACCGACCTCACCACGGACGACGGCATCCGCCACACGGTGTGGCTCCCGACGGAGGCGCAGTCCGACGCGCTCGCGGCGCACTTCGCCGAGGTGCCCGCGCTCTACGTGGCCGACGGTCACCACCGCAGCGCCGCCTCGTCGCGGGTCCACGCCGAGCGCCGCGGCACCCCTGGCGAGCACGACCGCTTCCTCGCGGTGCTCTTCCCCGACGAGCAGCTCAAGATCCTCGCGTACCACCGGCTTGTACGCGACCGCGCGGGGCGCTCCCCGGAGGCGCTGCTGGCCGCGCTGACGGAGGTCTGCGCCATCGCGCCCGCGGCGACGGCCGAGCCTCCGGCGCCGCGCTCGATGGGCTTCTTCGTCGACGGCCGGTGGTACCTCGGCACCGTGCGCCCCGGGCTCTGGGACGCCACCGACCCGGTCGCCTCGCTCGACGCCGCGCTCTGCCAGGAGCTCATCCTCGACCGGGTCTTCGGCATCACCGACCCCCGCCGCGACGACCACGTCGACTTCGTCGGCGGCATCCGCGGCACCGGCGAGCTCGAGCGTCGGGTGCGCGAGGAGGGCTGGTCGCTCGCCATCGCGATGCATCCGACGAGCATCGCCGAGCTGCTCGCGGTGAGCGACGCGGGGCGCCTGATGCCGCCGAAGAGCACATGGTTCGAGCCCAAGCTGCGGAGCGGACTCTTCGTGCACCTGATGGGCTGATCGCGCCGCGCGCGCTCCTCGGGAGAGCGCCCGACCACGCCCGCAGTCCCTGGCCTCGCCCTCCGAGGGGAGCACCCGACCACGCCCGCGATCCCTGGCGTGATAGCGTCGCGCCGATGTTCAGGCGAGCAGCGGGCGTGGTGCTGGTGCTGATGGGATGCGGGTCGCGCACGGGTCTGCGCGACGAGCACCGCGACGCCCCCGTCGACGTCGTCGACGCGAGCGAACCCATCGACGCGCCCAACGCGCCCGACGCGCCCGACGCGCCCGACGCGCCCGACGCGCCCGATGCCTTCGATGCGCCCGACGTGCCCGATGTCTTCGACGCGCCCGACGTCCCCGACGTCCCCGATGTCCCCGATGTCCCCGATGTGCGCGACGCGCCCGATGTCCCCGACGTGTGCATGCCGGTGGCCGATCGCTGCGGTCGCAGCGAGGTGTGCGGCAACGGGCTCGATGACGACTGCAACGGCCGCTCGGACGACGGGTGCAGGTGCGTCCCGGGCGAGGTGCAGCCGTGCTTCGAGGGTCCGCCGGGGCGGCGCGACGTGGGCGCGTGCCGCGACGGCACCCAGCGCTGCCTCGCGGTCGGCCAGTGGACCGCGTGCGAGGGCGGAATCTCCCCGCAGCCCGACGTCTGCAACGGGCAGGACAACACCTGCACCGGCTGCCTCACCGACCTCGGCTGCCCGATCCTGTGCCCGGGCCCCGGCGACCCGCGGGTGCCCGACGGCCGGCCCTTCGCGGAGTACCCCCTGCGCGGCGGCCTCTTCTTCGGCGGCCGCGCGGTCGCCTGGCGATGGACCGTCCGCGGTGGCCCCTGCGACCAGCTCGTCACGATGGGCAGCTTCGCGCTCACCTCGCCCGACCAGCGCGACGCGGTCTTCCGCCCGTCGCTCTCCGGGGACTACACCGTCACCCTCTCCGTCACGCTGCCCGACGGCAGCGCGCTGTCGTGCACCTTCGTGGTGCACATCGCCGGCCCCGGCCTGCGCGTCGAGCTCTGCTGGGATCGCAGCAACGACGTCGACGTCGACCTCTACCTCCACCGGCCCGGGAGCACGGCGGCGTGGTGGTCCTCCGTCGGCGCCTCGCAGCCCACGCAGGACGCGTGCAGCTGGGCCAACTGCGAGGCGGTGATCCGCGGCGAGCTGCCCGACGGGCGGCCGATGCCGCGCGCCGACTGGGGCTACGGTCGCTCGGCCCTGAGCGAGTGCCAGGACGGCCCGCACGGCCCGACGTGGCGGATGCTGGGCTTCTGCGGCAACCCCAGGCTCGACATCGACAACAACCTCTCCAAGGCCCGCGGCACGCCCGAGAACATCAACATCGACCGCCCCCGCGACGGCGAGACCTTCCGGGTGATGGCGCACAACTTCACCGGGACGCTCACGCACCCGCTGGTGAACATCTACTGCGACGGTCGGCTCTACGGCACCTACGGGGCGGCGCCCGACCTGGTGCGCGGCTTCGCGGCGACGGGCGGCTTCGCGCGGGGCGCGATGTGGCGCGCGGTGGACGTCACCACGCGGGTCAACGCCGCGGGCGAGACGCGCTGCGAGCTGCGCGAGGTGCACCCGCCGGGCGCCACCTCGGGCTACGACGTGACCATCGACAACGTGCGGTTCTGAGCGAGGGCGGGAGAGCGCCCGCCCAGGCAGGGAGTACCAGCCTCGCCCTCCGAGGGGAGCCCCCGCCCGGGCCTGCTGGTGACTGCCTCGCCGATCGAGGGGAGCACCCGCCGGCCTCGCCAGCATTGCCCGGCACCTCACTCCCGCGACGG
>CAIOSS010000016.1 GCA_903860995.1 uncultured delta proteobacterium
CGCCGGGCTGGGTGACGCACGAGGCGGCGTCGGCGCAGCGGTTCCAGGCGGTGGCGCCGGACTCGCAGGCGGCGCCCGCGGGCTGCGCGCGGTAGCAGAGGTTGGTGCTGACGTCGCACGCGAGGCCCGGCCCGCAGGCGTCGCTCACGCACGCCGTGCCCGGGGCGGTGCCCACGCCGCGGCAGGTGCCGTCGAGCGCGCCGGGGCTGGGGCCGACGCACGCCGTGCCCGGGGCGCAGGCGCCGTTGAGCTGCCGGCGGTCGCAGCGGGCGCCCGCGGCGAGGGGGGCGACCTCCTCGACGGTGAGCTCGAAGGTGCCCTGCACCACGCGGCCCGGCAGGGCGGCGGTGGACGCGAGGCCGCCGACGGCGATGTGCACCACGGCGCCGGCGGGGAGCGGGCCCGTGGCGAGGCGCGAGGCGAAGCGGTTGCGGCTCCCGGCGGTGGCCGTGGGGTCGTCGTTGTTGCAGAAGAAGTCGCGCGGGTTGGCCACGCAGGCCCGCATCGCGAGCACCGCGAGGGTGGTGTCGAAGGTCGCCGCGGTGCCCGCGTTGGCGGTGCTCACCCGCAGCGAGCCTTCGCCCCGCATCACGTAGCGGAACACCCGCTGGTAGGTCGACCGGAAGTTACAGACCGAGGTAAACGCCGTCGGGGGCTGGAGCCCGACGGTGTTGCTGCTGCGCTGCCCCCGGGTGTCGCCCATGAGTCGGGTGACCTCGCCGACGAGGGTGCCGAGCTTGGTGAGGTCTTCGATCTCGACGTCGTTGCACTCGGCCGGCAGCGGAACATCCGCCGAGACCCGCAGCACGTCGACGGCGGGGCGCGCGTCGACGGTCGCGACGTCCATCGCGGGTGCGTCGACCCCCGCGTCGAGGGGGCTTGCGGGTTGCGGGTCGGTGCCACAACCAAGGAGTGCGGTCGCGGCGAGGGTCGTGACGAGAGCATGGCGCATGAGAGGCCCGGGATGATGGTTCAGGCCGGGGCCGGGTGTCGAGCGCGGGCGACGATCACGCGGACGGTGATGCTGCTAGGGTGCGGACACGCCTGATGACAAACACAGTGGAAGACCTATTGGCAAAGCTCCGCGAGCAGATCACGACCCGGAAACAGGAGTCCGAAGACCGGGTGGTGCGCATCAAGGCCGCCGCGGACGACTACCTGAAGGCGGTCGAGGCCGACCTCGTGACCGAGGTGGCGGTGCGCGCGGGCCTCGAGGCGCAGCGCTCGTCGACGGCGGTGCGGGCCGCGCTGACGCTGCGCTCGCTCATCGAGTCGCTGCCCGAGGCGAGGGTGCGGGTCGAGGCGTCCGCGCCCGAGGCGCCCGCGCCCGAGGCCCACGACGAGGCCCACGACGAGGCGAAGGCCCCCGCGGCGGCGCGGCGGGTGGAGACCGACCCGGAGGTCGAGGCGCTCTTCCGGGAGTTTCACGCGATGGAGTTCGACGGGCTCTCCGACGGGGTGTTCAAGCCGTGGGCGGAGGAGTTCGCGTGCCGGGCGCGGGGGCTCCAGGCGCGCGGCCTCGCCGACGGGGCCGACCTGCTGACGCGGATGTTCCGGGTGCTGACAGCCAAGGCCTTCCAGAGAAACACCCGGGACATCTTCGGCCTCGCGCGCAACCACCACGGCGACTGGGCCGCGCGGGCCGAGCGCGCGCGCCGCGAGCGCGAGCAGGCGCAGGCGGGGCCCGGGCCGCGCTCGGTGTCGACGCGCATGGTGATCCCCGAGGCGCTGCGCGCGGCGGTGGCGTCCCCGGACGAGGACGACGCGGGCGACTGGCCCGAGCTGCCGAAGCTGCTGAGCCTCTGCGCCGAGCGCCCGCTGGTGCTGCTGGGCGGCGTCGTGAAGCAGGAGAAGCTCGACCGGCTCAAGAAGCACCTCGGCGGCGACGTCGAGTGGATCGCCACGGACAACGGCAACCCGCAGGGCATCGCGTCGCTCGAGCGCCGCGTGCGGGAGGGTCGCGTGGGCGCCGTGGTGGTGCTCGAAGAGCTCATCGGCCACCGGCACTTCTCGCCCGTGATCGACGCCGCGCGCCAGGCCGTCATGCCCCTCGCGTACGGCGCCAAGGCGGGCAAGGCCTCCATCGTGCGCGCCCTGCAGGACATCGAGGCCACGCTGGCCCACAGGCCCGAAGCTACGGGCACCTGAGGCCCCCGGCGCGTCCTTACCTCCCTACGTAACCCGCGCGGGTGAGCAGCGCCTGCCCGACGGCCCCGGTGGCCATCGCCGCGAAGCCCTCCGCCGCCCGCGTCGGGGCGCGCGCCGGCTCCCGCGCGAGCACCACCGCCAGCGCCAACGGGTAGCGCAGCGTGCGCACCGAGGCCGCGGTGGGCGTCACCGCGGAGCCGCGCCCGGACGCCACGCCCAGCGCGCGCACCGTCGCGTTGACGGCGCCGAGGGAGACCACCGCCACGGCCCGCGGGTCGGCCGCCACCGCGCGCACCGCGGCGGCCTCGTCGGGCACGGACTCGACCGCGGGCGACAGGGCGAGGGCCGGTGTCACCCGCGCGAGCACCATCGCCCGCAGCGCGGCCCGCGCCGAGGTCTCGCCCGGGGGCAGCACCAGCCGCGGCGCCACGTCGGTGCCCCGCACCGCGCGCCACGTCGTCATGCGCCCGGCGAAGAGCTCGCCCAGCTCGGTCTGGGTGATGCCGCGCACCGGGCTCGACGGGTGCACCACCACCGCCACGGCGTCGTAGCCCACCACCCGCTCGGTGGCCGCCCGCGGCTCGGTGCCCGGCGCCAGGAAGAGCGCCACCATCGCCCGCCCCGCGCCCACCATCGCCCGCGCGTCGCCCGGGGTGAGCGACACCCGCGTGCCGCCGGGGCCCTGCGCGAAGGCCCGCGCCCACTCGGTGGCCAGCGTCGGGGCGAGGCCCGGGTCGGCCGCGAGCGAGAGGGTCTCCATCTCGGGCACGGCCGCGCCCGGCGAGGGCGTCGCCCCGGTCGGGGGGGCCGGGGGCGACAGCACCGTGGAGGCGCTCGGCGGCGGCGGCCCCGGGGTCGCCACGGCGTTGCGCAGCGCGAGGCGGCGCTCCAGCGCGTCGGCGCGTCGGCTCTCGCCCAGCCAGAGGCCCAGCGTGGCGCCCGCGGTCGCCCAGCCCGCGACGGCCAGCGCCGCGAGGGCCCAGCGCATCCGGCCCGACATCCCCGACGGGGCGCGCGCCTGCGGGCCGCGCTCCGTCGGAGGCTCGTCCCGGGGCGCGCCGAGCTCGTACGCGGGCTCGAGGGCCGCGGGCGGCAGCGAGCCCAGCACCATCGACGACGTGGGCGTCGGCACCTTCGCGCGCGCGCCGTGGGGGGCGCCCGGAAACACCGACGCCGGCCGCAGGAGGGAGAGCGCCGGGGCGTCGTCGACCATCGTCGGGGTGTCGTCGCCCGGCGACGGGATCTCCCCCGCGTCGATGCGCTCCCAGCGGGCCTCGATGGGCTGTCCGTCGAGGGCGAACTCCACCAGCTTCGCCAGCGTACCGTCCTGCACGTCCCAGCCGTGCGCGGCCATCACCCCGTCGATGGCCTGGCGCATCGCCCGCGCGCTCGGCCAGCGCTTCGTCACGTCGCGCTCGAGGGCGGACATCACGACCCGCGCGAGGTCGTCGGGGTAGTCCGCCACCCGCGACCTCGGCGGGGGGATGGTGTCTCGCACGACGGCCTTGTACAGCTCCGGCGCGGCGGAGCCCTTGAAGAGCCGCCCGCTGCCGGTGGACATCTCGTAGAGCGAGACGCCCACGGAGAAGAGGTCGGCGCGGGCGTCGAGGGGCTGCACCCCGGGCTCCCACTGCTCCGGGGACATGTAGCTGAACTTCCCCTTCACCCGCGCGACCTGCGTGCGCCCGAGGGCGGTCTCCGCGCGCGCGATGCCGAAGTCCACCAGCTTCACGACGCCGTCCTCGGCGATGAGGACGTTCTGCGGGGTGACGTCGCGGTGCACCACGTTGAGGGGCGCCCCGTCGGCGCCGTAGGCCTCGTGGGCGTACGCGAGGCCCGCGAGCACGTCGTTGATGATCCGCGCCGCGAGGGGGATCGGGATCGAGCGGCCCTTCTTCGCCAGGAGCAGCATGAGGGTGGCGACGGAGACGCCGCGCACCAGCTCCATGGCGAGGAAGAGCCGGTCGCCCTCGCGCCCCACCTCGTACACGGGCACCAGGTTGGGGTGGTGAAACGACTCCGCCACCAGCGCCTCGCGCAGGAACATCCGCACCGTGTCGTCGTCGCCGGCGACCTCGCTCTTGAGCACCTTGAGCGCGACGACCGTCGGCGGCCCGTCGCCCATCCGGCGCGCGAGGTACACGTCGGCCATGCCGCCGGACGCGATGCGCCGCTCGAGGACGTACCGCCCGAGGCGCGTCCCCCCCTCCTGCGCCAGCAGCGGGTCAGCCGATTTCATCCGTCGAGCACCCTAGGACAACCCCGGGCGAGGCGTCACGGTTTCGCCCGAAGGTCACCCCCGGTGTGGCCGCCGGAGCTCTCACGCAGGCTTCGGCACCAGCCAGCGGATGAGGGCCCAGTACACCTCGCGCTCGCGCGTCGGCAGCGAGCGCACGCGCTTCATGGCGTCGAGGTCGATCTCCTTGCGGGCGCGGCGCCGCATGCGCCCCGCGTGGTCGATCTCCTTCTTGTGGTCCGGGCCGATGTGCTTGAGGAAGTCCGACCCGGCGGAGAGGTCTCCCTTGGCCAGGGTCTTCGGGCGCCCCGAGAGGTGCGGCGAGTGGTCGTGCATCACGTCCTCCCACTGCTCGATGCGGATGCCCACGAAGACGTACCCGCGGGCCCCGTCGACCCCGCCGTCGGAGACGCCGCCGATGGCGCAGTCGATGTCCCAGCGCTCGTCGACGTAGCGCTCGAACTCCAGCTCGTAGCGCACCCGCGGGTCGACGTTGCGCTTGTGCTTGAGCGCCTGCTCCAGCAGCCGCGCGTGCACCTCCGCGAGCGACGCGTCGGGCTCCAGGCCCAGCGAAACATGGAAGCCCCGGACCAGCTCGTGGGTGGCGTCGGTCTCCAGCACTGCCCCGACCGCGATGCGCGTGTAGATCTCATACAACATAGGACGGCCGGGCTTGTACCCCGACGCGGCCCCGCGGGCGACCACTCGTCGGCTGGTCATCAGGCGACGGGCAGTTATGATCCGCCGCGTGACCCGCCCGCCTGGCTTCCGCTCTGCCTCCGCGCTCTCCACCGCCGTCGTGCTCGCGCTGCTCCCGTCGGCCGCCTGGGGGCAGCCGCACGGCACCCAGCCCGGCACCCTGCGCGCGCCGCTCGAGCCCGCGGCCCGCTGCACCGAGTGCCACGCCGGCGAGACCACCCCCGCCGGCCGCACGTACATGGCCGGCGACGCCTGGGCGCCCTCGATGATGGCCAACGCCGCGCGCGACCCGCTCTTCCTCGCGACGCTCACCGTCGCCGAGCAGCAGAGCCCAGGCCTGGGCACGGCGTGCTTCCGCTGCCACAGCCCGTCAGGGTTCACCGCGGGCCGCGCCGCCAACGGCTTCGGCACCGGGCTCGACCCCGTGCTCGGCGACGCCGACGGGGTGCACTGCGACACCTGCCACCGGAGCATCGTGCCCGCGGGCGACGCCAACGCCCCGTACCTCTCCAACGCGCAGCTCACCTACAGCGACGCGCCCGTCGACGGGCTGCCCACCCGCTACGGCCCGCGCGACGACCCGGCCATGTCGCCGCGGCACCCGTCGATGGGCTCCGCCTTCCTGCGCGACCCGCGGCTCTGCGGGCAGTGCCACAACGTCGACCACCCTTCGATCCAGCGGCTCAGCGCCGCGGGCGTGAGCACGGGCCAGCCCTTCCCCCTGCAGAGCACCTACGCCGAGTGGGCGCAGAGCGATTTCGCCCGCCGCGCGCAGCCCGAGACCTGCCAGACCTGCCACATGCCCGAGGTCGGCGGCGACCCGCTGCCCTCCACCCGCATCCCCAACGCGCCCGCGCGCGCAGGCCAGCGGCGGCACGACTTCCTCGGCGGCAACGAGTGGGGCCCGGCGCTGATGCGCGCGGCCTTCCCGGGCGAGCTCGACGCGGAGTTCGACGCCGCCCGCGCGGCCACGCAGGCCTCCCTGCGCACCGCGGCGACGGTGGCCTTCGTCGAGCCCCCCAGCACCGGCGCGGCCGGGGCCACGGTGCGGGTGCGGGTGCGGGTGACCAACAACACCGGGCACAAGCTCCCGACGGGCTACGAAGACGCGCGGCTCATCTGGGTGCAGGTGCGCGTGGGCGAGCGCGTGGTGAGCGGCGCCTACGTCGACGACGATCTGGTGCGCGACGCGCAGGCGCGGGTGTACGAGTTCGAGGCCGGGCGCGTGGAGGGCGGCCGCGCGGTGCACTCCAACTTCGTGGCGCAGCACTCCACGGTGCTCGGCGACACGCGCATCCCGCCGCGGGGCATGATGGCCGACGCCCGCACGGCGCCCGTGGGCCGCGACTACGCCGGCGGCGAAAACGGCGCGCTGCGCCACTGGGACGACGCGAGCTTCGAGGTCCCCCTCCCGGCGACCGCGGGCGACGTGCCGGTGACGGTGCGATTGATGTACCGCGCCACGACGAAGCACTACGTGGAGGCCATCGCCGCGGCCAACACCACCGACAACCGCGGGCGCGAGCTGCTGCGCTTGTTCAACGCCAGCGGGCGGGCCGCGCCCTTCGAGATGGCCTCGGTGACCACCACGGTGCGCGTGACGGCGGCCGAAGCGCCTCCGGGCGACGAGGGCGGGTGCGCCGTGACCCCGGCGGGCGCGACGGC
>CAIOSS010000017.1 GCA_903860995.1 uncultured delta proteobacterium
GCGGCGGGCGGCGGGCGGTCACTTGCCGGTGAGCCCGTGGTCGCCGATCACTTGTTGATGAACACGGCGTTCTTGTCGTAGGCGTCGCGCATCTGCTTCTCGGCGGTCTGCTCGAGGAGCCCGCCCACCAGCATGACCTTCGCCTCGACGGTGAAGTCCACGATGCGGCGGCAGCGGTCGGCGCCGATGGCCTCGATGCGCATCACGCCGTTGGTGAGCAGCTTGTCGGGCATGGTGCTCGGGATGCCCTTGAAGGCCGAGCGCCCGGTCTTCTTGTCCCAGTGCGTCTCCTCCGTGTACTTGAAGTTCGAGCCGAGCACCTTCTGCACGGCGGCCGGGACGTCCATCTTCGGGGTCGCCACGGTCTTGCGGAAGGTCTCCGTCTCGGAGTCACGGAGCTCGAGCACGGTGTAGTCCGGGAAGTTCAGCGCGCCCTTGTAGAGGGCGTCGTTGACCTCGCGGTCGAAGTTGAGCTTCCAGTACGTCTCCGGGGTGCACGCAAACTCGTGGGTCACGCTGAACTTGTTCATCGTCGGACACTCCTCCTGTTGGGACCGCGTCGGGGGGCGAATATCGCGACGCCCGGCCCTTTGTCGACTACCCCCCCCCACCGGTGATCGCCGCGTCAGCGACGCGCCGCGGGCGGGGGGGTGGGCTCCTCCTGCGGGCGCATGGCGAGGGTGACCGCGATGCTCGCGCGCTGCCCCGTGGCGCGCAGCCGGGCGCCGCGCAGGATGTTGAGGTGGCACTCGCCGCTCGCGCGCACCGGCTCGTCGAGCGGGCCCAGCGCGACGTCGCCGACCACCCCGTCGGAGCCCACGGTCAGGGTGAAGCGCGCGTAGCCCTCGGCGCGGCGGGTGGCGCGCTCGCGCAGCAGCGGGGTGTAGCAGGCGAGGTGGTCGGTCGTGCGCAGCGAGAGCACCGCGGCGGCCTCGTCGGCGGTGAGGCTGCCGGAGCCCGCCCGCACGATGGCCGCGACGCTCTCCTGGGCGGGCAACCGCATGCGCGGGAAGAGCAGCATCTCGGGCACCGAGAGCGTGAGCACGGGGTTCTCGAACACCAGCGGGAAGGTGACCCGCAGGGGGTGGTGGATGCCCTCGATGCGCAGCGGGCGGACGATGGCCAGCACGCACTCGCGGGTCTGTCGCAGCGCGGGCGCGTCGGTCTCCGCGGCGGCGTCGAAGACGTGCCCGCTGGTCTCGACGACGAAGCTCAGGTCGACGCGCCCCGCGGCGTCCGGCGAGGCCGGGAGCACCCGCTCGTAGCACTCGCGGATGGCGTCGCGGTGCCGCAGCAGCGCCGCGCGCACCCGCCCCTCCGGCCGGTCGGTGTCGACGCCCTGCGCGCTGCTCTCGGCCGAGCCGCGGCGGATGCGCTCGGGCGCGAGGTCGACGCCCGTCGGCGCCTCGGTGGGAGGGTTGGGCGGCAGCGTGGGGGGGCCGCTCTTACACGCCGCGGTAAGCGCGGCGCCCAGAACGAGGAGGCGCGCAGGGAGGTTCCCGACCATAGGGCTCCAGAGTGTACCGGAGCGGGGGGCGTGGACGGGGAAGAGATTACAGCCCGAGGCGCTTGCGGCGGATCTTCTCGATGAGGGTCGTGCGGTTGATGCGGAGCACCTGCGCCGCCCGGTTGCGGTTGCCCCCGGTGCGATCGAGGGCCTGCCGGATCAGGCTGTTTTCGAAGGACTCCATCGCCGCCGCGAGGTCGACGCCCTCCTCGGGCAGCACCGGGGGGGCGAAGGGCGTCGGGGGGTCGCCCGTCGGGACGTCGCCCGCCAGGGCCTCCGCCGGCGTGCGGGACTGGATCAGCGCCCCGAGCGGCGCGCCCGGGGGAACGATCCTGAGGGTCTCCGCGGGCGGCTGTGATGACAGCCGCGTCGACGCGCCGGGCTCGTGGTCGCGCACCCGCGGCGGCAGGTCGTTGAGGGTGACGAGCCCGGCGGGGGCGAGCAGCACGGCGCGCTCGATGACGTTCTCGAGCTGGCGGATGTTGCCCGGCCAGGGGTACGCGGCGAGCGCGCGCATGGCCTGCACGTCGATGCCCGTCGGGCTCGAGCGGCCGTTGCGGGCGGTGACCATCCGGAGGAAGTGCATCGCGAGCAGCTCGATGTCGCCCGCGCGCTCGCGCAGGGGCGGCAGGTTCACGTGCACGACGTTGATGCGGTAGTAGAGGTCTTCGCGGAAGCGGCCCGCGTCGACCTCGGCCTCGAGGTTGCGGTTGGTCGCCGCCACCACGCGGATGTCGCAGCGCACGGTCTTGGTGTCGCCCACGGGGATGTACTCCCGCTGCTGCAACAGCCGCAGGAACTTCACCTGCATCAACAGCGGCAGCTCGCCCACCTCGTCGAGGAAGAGCGTGCCGCCCTCGGCGGTCGCGACGAAGCCCTGGCTCGCGGTGACCGCGCCCGTGTACGCGCCGCGCACGTGCCCGAAGAGCTGGGCCTCGATGAGGTGCTCCGGGATGGTGCCGCAGTTGACCGTCACCACGGGCCCCTTGGCGCGCAGCGAGGCGTCGTGGAGCACGGCCACCACGAGCTCCTTGCCGGTGCCGTTCTCCCCGGTGATGAGCACCGTGCAATTGGACGAGGCCACCCGCTCGACGGTGTGGACCACCTCGCGGATGCCCGGGTGCTGACCGACGATCTTGCCCTGGCTCGTGGTGCGGAGCGTCGAGCGGGCGCTGTCCGTGCGCTCGACCGGAGCCGTGGGAGCCGTGTGCGACGGGTCGGTCATGGTCAATCGACCACTTGGCGACAGCGGGCGATGCTTGTCAATCATCCGTCAGAGCTTACGGAGCGGGCTCGAAGCGCCAGCGAGCGCCCGCCTCGGCGACGACCTCGGCCTCTCGGAAGGGCACCGCGTGGGAGCGGTTGGTGCGCCAGAGCTCGGCCTCGTCGCGGAAGTAGGGCGATCCGGTGTCGATGGACTGGCCCCCCGGGAGCGCGTTGAAGGCGCGCGGCCCGGTGGGCAGAAGCTCCACTGTGAAGCGCTGCGAGGCGCCGCTGCCGAAGCTGTAGTTGCTGCCGCCGAGCCCGGGGCCCGAGGCGTCGACCACGTCGATGCCCCCGGGGCGGGGGAAGCCCCGCGGGAACATCGCGTCGCCGTTGGGCGGGATGGAGAGCGTCGACTCGGTGCCGGGGATGAGGGACGTGAAGCGCACGGTGTGGAGCGCGCCCCAGAGCCAGCGGTCGACGTCGGCGGTGCCGGTGACCCGCTCGAGGTCGGCCATGGCCTCGTCGAGCGAGCGCAGCAGCACCACGTCGCGGGTCTCGGTGACCGCCGCGGTGGTGAGGTCGTCCCAGAGCACGCTCTCGCCGCCGGCGGTGCGGGCGCGCAGCTCGGCGGGGCGCTCCAGCAGGTGGAGCGCCGCGCGGATGGAGTCGAAGCCCCCCACGCGCAGCGCCGCGGTCTCGTCGTTGAAGGCGCCGCGCAGCACGCGGGACACCCAGCCGTGGAAGAGGGTCGTGGCGACGGCGTCGCGGCGCTGCGCGGGCGTGGCGTCGGACTCCACGCCCGAGGCGCCGTCGAGGGTCCAGGCCTGCACGCGCGCCGCGGCGTCGCGGAGGCGCTCGGCGCGGGGGCGCAGGGTGAGCGCGAGGGCGGCGAGCTCGGGGTGGGTGCCGGCGGCGGTCCACTCGGCCTCGAGGCGCGCGAAGGCGCTCATGAGGAAGGGGCGGAAGCGGCCGCCCGCGAGCACCGTGTGGTCGCCCTGCACGGACTGCATGTCCTCGACGGTCATCTGGGAGCCGGCCATCCGGAGGCGCTGGGTGATGCGCTCGGCGCGCCACCCGGAGGCGTAGCTGCACGCGAGGTACACCGTGGCGTCGAAGGGGTTGCCGTCGAGGGTGGTCCCGGCCTGGTCGTTGTTGCCCGTGACGATGAAGGGCCGCGCGGCGCCCCCCACGGCCTGCGGGATCTGCTCGGACGGCACCGTGCCGGTCCACTCGGCCTCGCCCGTCCCCGGGAGCACGGTGCAGGGGTTGGTCCCCTCGGGGTTGTCCGCGCGCCAGGTGAGCGCGCCCGCCGCGCGCTGCGGGATGATCGCGTGCGACGCGTAGCCCGTGCCGCCCTCCACGTCGGCGAAGACGAAGTTCTGCGCGCCGACGCCGAAGCCCTCGACCGCCGCGCGCGCCTCGGCGACGTTGCGCGCGTACGAGAGCGCCATGAAGGTGCCGAACTCGTCCGTCGCCTCGTGGCCGGTCCATCGGATGGAGATCGCGCGGTTGCTGGTGCGCCGCACGATGCGCCCGTTGGCGATCTCCGGCACGATCGGCCCGTGGTGGGGCACCACCTCCAGCCGGGCCTCGACGTTGCCGCCCGCGCCGTCGGGCACCTGCTCGGTGATGACCTCGATGGGCACCTGCCGGCCGTTGAAGAGCACCGTGTCGGGCGCACCGCCGACGCCCGGGGTGATGGTCTCCTGGTAGACGTCCGTGACGTCGTAGTAGGCCGTGGTCACGCCCCAGGCGACCCGCTGGTTGAAGCCGATGACCACGCCGGGGACGCCCGGGAAGGTGGTGCCCGCCACGTCGACCGCGTCGGGCCCGCCGGTGACCGTGAGGTGCGTGCCCCACCAGATGGCGGGCGCGCGCAGCGCGAGGTGCGGGTCGTTGGCGAGCAGGGGGTGGCCGTTGCGGGTGAGCCCCGGGGTCACGACCCAGTTGTTGCTCCCGCGGCTGTCGTCGCCCCAGACGGAGAAGCCCTCGCGCACGTGCCGGAAGAAGGGCGCCACGCGCTCGTACAGGCCCGCGGACACGGCCGGGCGGTGCACCGTCGGGCGGAAGGTCTGGGGCATGCCGGTGCGCGGGGGATAGAAGCCCGGCACCACCGTGGCGTCGGAGGGCGGGCGCCACACGAGGACGTCCTGCGCCATCGCGCGGCGGGCGTAGCGGGCGGGCTCGGCCATCGGGTCGGCGCCGCCGAAGACCGCGCGCACGGCGTCGATGAGCTGCGAGTTCTCGATCTCGTCGTCGGCCGTGTACGAGAGCGAGTACGACTGGTAGCGGCCGATGACCAGGGAGTCGACCTCGGTCCAGTCGGGGGTGGTCTCGCCGAGCACCAGCTCGGTGTTGGGCGGCGCCTCCGCGCGGCCCGTGCGGATCTCCCGGAGGTACTGGTTCACCCCCGCGCTGAAGGCCGTGAGCGCGACGCGGGTGCGCGACGCCGCGGGCTGCGTCTGGAGCCGCGCCCACATGGCCACCGCCGCGCGGCGCAGGCCGAGGGCGCGAAACGCGAGGTCCTGCCCGATGGCCGCGGACGACACCACGCCGAAGCGATCGCCGAGGGTGCCGGAGCCCAGCCGGCGCAGGATGTCCATCTGCGCCATGCGCTCGCGGGCCTGGAGGTAGCCCTGCACGTACACGGCGTCGCGCAGGGTGGTGGCGCGGATGTGCGCCCAGCCGTGCGCGTCGGTTGCGACGTCGACCGGGCCGTCCATCCCCGGAAGGCGGGTGGTCTGTCGGATGGGGAGCGACGCGACGCTGCCCGCGGGCGCATCCGTGGCGACGGCCGCGTCGGCGCGGCCCGCGTCGGGGCCCGTCGTGGTGGTGTTGTCCGAGCAGGACGAGAGGGCCAGGAGACCGACGAAGGCCGTGGTGCGTCGCATCCGGGGATCGAAGCACGCCCGAGGTGCGGGCTTCAACGGCTGGCGGTCACCATCGCGCCGTCGAGCACGGCGCAGCGGAGCGCCGGCGCGTGGTCGATCCGCACCAGGCTCCCCTCGGCCACCTCGCTCCAGCCCGCGGCGCTGTCCTCGGGCTCCGAGGCCACCGAGATCGTCGCCCCGGCCTCCTCGCGCAGGAAGAGCGTCCGCCCCCAGCGGTGCGCGTAGAGGGTGCGGCCGTCGGAGAGCACCACGTTGATCGCCCCGCCCCCGCGGGTGTCGCGGGCTTCGCGCAGCGCCGCTGTGAGCACCCGGTCGGTGTCCGCCCCGCAGGGCGCGTCGGTGAGGCCCGCGGCGTCGAGGCGGCTGAGCAGCCACGCGAAGAGCTGCTCGCTGTCGGTCTGCCCCTCGACCTCGTCGAGCCGCGAGGCGGAGTGGCGGTCGCGCATCCACGCCGTCGACTCGATGGTGCCGTTGTGCATGA
>CAIOSS010000018.1 GCA_903860995.1 uncultured delta proteobacterium
CTCCATGAATGGCGAGGGGCTCCTGGAAGGGCTGCGTTTCACGATGAGCTGTCAGGTGATCGCAGCTCCTCTCCATTCATGGAGAGGGGCGCGCGGCAGCGGGGGTGAGGTCTGCGCGAGCTTCGACGCATGGCCTGATTTTGGCGCTGTCGCCCTGAGGACAACCGCGCGCTCACGCCCGGCAAGGGCCTGGCCCGACACGAGCCCGAGGAGTACGCGCACCCGACCGGCGACTTCTTCCCGAGGCGCCGCGGCAACTTCGCCTGAGGTCGGCGCTCCCGCCCGACGCCACAATCAGGGCTCGTCGAGAGCCCAGACGGCGGCGAGGGGCAGGCCACCCGTCATCGTCCAGCGGTGCACGCGGTGCCAGCCCATGAGCACCCACCGACCGTCGGTCACGCGGTACACGCGGCGCCCGGCGGGGACAGCTTCGTCCATCGACGCACCGAGGATGCGTCGGTCGGGCGACGCGGCGAGCACGAAGCGCAACGGCTCGAAATTCGGGTCGGTCCAGGTGACCACCGCGGGGGCGCCGCGGGCGTCGTCGAGCACCGCCGCGCGCACCAATTCCGGGATGGCCCGCCGCTCGGCCGGGACCTGCACCGCCCAGAACCGCCCGCCGGGGGAGTTGTCGTGGAGGCTCAGGTCGATGCTGCTGCCCTGGAGGAAGTGCGATCCGACCGCGGCGGTCACCGCGAGCGCGAGCGAGCCGGGGCCGAGGTAGGCGCGCTCGTGGCGGGTGCGGGCCCACGCCGCGCACCACATCGCCCACGGGGCCAGCAGCACGAAGCCCCAGCCGTCGACCCGGTGCAGCCCGATGAGCGGGAGCCCGACCATGGCCACGAGGAGCTGGACGCCGGCGAAGCGACCGAAGTCGTCGGCGAGCACGCGACGCACGCTCAGCGCGACGAGCAGCAGCGTGGCGACGGCCACGAGCGCCTCGACGGCGTCCGAAGAACCGGCGAAATAGCGCAGGGTGGAGCTGCCGCCCAGGGCGCCGATGATCGCGCGCACGGTGTCGAGGAAGCCCGCCCGCACAGCGATGCCCGAGCGGGGCGCGAACCAGAGCGCGAGCGCGCCGTGAGCGAGGCCGGTCGCCAGTGCGATCCACGTGGCGCGCCACTGGAAGAGCGGACGCCGGGCGGGGAGGGTGACCCACGCGACGCAGGCGAGGGCGGGCAGCAGCGCGAGCGGAGAGAAGTGCAGACCGAGCGCGAGCACCTGCGCGGCCAGGACGAGGCCCCAGGTCGCGCGCGATCGCACCGCGTACCACCAGGCGACCGGACCGAGCGCCGCGAGACCGAGCGAGAACGCCGCGGGGTAGAGGCCCGAGCGCGACCACGCGACGCTCCACGGGTGCGCGAGGAGCACGAGCGCGAAGGCGATGGCCGGGCGGCGGCGGAGCAGCGTGGCGGCGGCGGCGACCAGCGCGACGAGGACGGTGACCATCACGAGCCGCGCAGCGCCGAACGACGGACCGAAGAGCGCGAAGGCCGAGGCGGTGAAGGCGGTGACGACGGCCGATCCGAAGCCGGGCACCGATGGCGCGAGGCCGAGCGCGCGCAGCGGGAGGTCGCCCTCGTGGCCCCACGGATTGGGCACGCCGCCCAGCCACGGAAGCCGTAGCGCGAGGCCGAGCGCGAAGACCGCCGCCAGGGCAGGCGACCACGGCGGCCGGTCGGGGGCGGCCAGGAGCGTCTCCGGGCCCGAGGTCAGCCGCTTGATGAGCCTCGACAGGCCGTCTGTCCGGGGCGCGGGCGAGGACGGCTCCTGGTCTGGCTTGGTTTCCACCCTGGTGAATATCGGCCGTCCACGGAAGTGCGCGAGGGGAATCTACGCCGGGCGCGCGGGCGCTCCGGAGGCATGCCGGGCGCGCGTTCGCCCTCCGCTCGGAGGCATTGAGCTCCTGGCGGCACTGTGTCGTTGATGGGCCATGCGTCGAAGCTCGCGCAGACCTCACCCCCGCTGCCGCGCGCGAGAATTCCGTTCATCCAGCTTGTGGGGAGCGCCTCGCTCGTTCAGCATCAATTCAGGCTTCGGACTCGGGGAGGTTTCACTTGCAGAAACAGTCATGGATACCCGCGCCGACGCCGATTGACGAGCTTCAGCGGACGCGTCGGATCGCGCGGTTCGGCCTGCGCAATGGGCAGCGACACCAGCCGCTCGACGAGCTCGTCGCGATGGCCGCCGGGCTGTTTCATGCGCCCATCGCGTTGATCACGTTGATCGACGGCGAGCACCAGATCTTCCTCGCGAAGTTCGGCCTCGACGCGGACGGGACGGGCCGCGCCGAGAGCTTCTGCGGTCATGGTCTCCACTCGCCGGCGGCCCTCGTGGTCGATGACTCGACGGCAGACCCGCGCTTCGCCGACAACCCGCTGGTGGTAGGCGCCCCCTTCGTGCGCGCGTACCTCGGCGTGCCGCTGCTGGGCGGAGCCGGCGAGAGCGCCATCGGTTCGCTGTGCCTCATCGACCGGCAGGCGCGCACGTGGACGTCGGCCGAGCAGGAGCAGCTCGTGTCGCTCTCGTCGATCGTGGAGAACTACCTGGAGGGGCTCGCATCTCAGCGGGTCTGGGACGACGCGCCGCTCGCGCTCGTGATGCTCGATCGGCAGGGACGCTGCCTGCGCGTCAACCCGGCGTTCGCACAGCTGACCGGCGTGCCGTTGGCGAGCGTCGCCCAGCGGAGGCTCGCGTCGTTTGCGGTGCCCGCCGACCGCGACGCGCTCTCGGCGATGCTGGCCGGCCCGTTGCCCGGGGCCGACGCGCCGACGTACCGCGAGGTGCGCCTCGAGCGTCCGAACGGCGACGTCGTCCGCTGCGGCGCCAGCCTCTCGCCGCTCACCGGCTTCGACGAGCAGGTGATCTGCGTTCTGCGGGACCTCCGCCAGGAGGCGCGCGGGGCGTCGCCCGCGGAGGTCGTGACGGAGGTGCGCCACGAGCTCGCGGGGCCCCTGGCCGAGGCGCGGGCCCTGGCCCAGGCGCTCATCGCGGACGATCAGGCTTCCGAGGGCCGCGGCGCCGCCCTCAACGCGAGCCTCGACCGGCTGCACTCGCTGGTCGAATCGCGACTCGACGACCTCGGGGCGCGCCTGCGGGCGGAGGAAGAACTCCGCGCGCGGGAGCAGCGGGCCCGGGCCGAGCAGGAGCGCATGGGGGCGGTCATCAAGGCGTCCCTGGCCGAGAAGGAGAACCTGCTGAAGGAGATTCACCATCGGGTGAAGAACAACCTCCAGATCGTCTCGAGTCTCCTGTCACTCCAGAAGTCGCAGATGACCTCCGACGCGGCGCGCGACCTGATCGGGGAGTGCGGGCTCCGCGTGCACGCGATGGCGATGATTCACGAGCAGCTCTACGGCACGACCACGCTCGATCGAATCAACCTGGCAACCTACGCCCGGGAGCTCGTCGATTCGCTCAGCCACGCGCTCGCCCCGCAGGTCCGCCTCCACCTGGTCGCGGCGCCGGTGGAGATGACCGTCGAGAGCGCGGTGCCCTTCGGCCTGATTCTCAACGAGCTGGTCACCAACTCCTTCAAGTACGGCGTGCGCGCGAACGCACCGGACGACGGGGGATACGACCTCTCCATCGAACTCTCCCAGGCGAACGGGCTGCTCAGCCTGGTGGTGCGCGACCGCGGCCGCGGGCTCCCGCCGGACTTCGATGTCGCCAAGGGACGAGGCCTCGGGTTGCAGATCGTGCGCGGCCTCGCCCGGCAGCTGAAGGGCAAGATCGTCGCCCGCACCGAGGGCGGCGCGGTCTTCGAGTTCACCTGCCGAGTCTGAACGCCCCCGCGACCATCCCCGCCGCCGCGCCCCACCGAACACCAAGGCAGCGTTCCGGGAACTCCTTCCAACGCTCGCGGGTGGGCGTCCAACGGATCATGGGCGATCTGGTCACTGGAGTGTGTCCATGCCAGCACAGCTCCGTCGGCGCTGCGCCATCGGTTCACCCGATCCCCCGACGACGAGCCGTACCGCCGCGTCGATGATCCGACGCCGCCGGTGGTGCTCGAGCACCTCCCGGAGGGTCCGCACACCCTCGGGCTGCAGCGCATCACGGTCCACCACGCCGCGCCCGCTTCGGCCGCACCCGGCGTACACCGACATGGCGTGGGTGTGCGTGCTCCGCCCGAGCGCGGCGGCCTTCGACGCGGTGAAGCCGCTGCTCGCGGACGCCTACACGCTGGCGGTCGGTACGCGTCGCGTCCGACGGCGGGGTGATCGATCATTGCCCGCGGACGTGGTTCCGGGCCATGGTGTGGCGAATGTCCTGCGTGTGCGCGGCCAGCCCATGAAGAGCGACTGGCAACCCGCCCCGACCCCGAGCGATGAAGCGCAGCGCACGCGTCGCATCGTGCGGTTGGGGCTGCGCGGCGGTCAGCAGCACGAATCGCTCGACCAGATCACCGCCCTGGCCGCGGCGCTGTTCGATGTGCCGATGGCGCTGGTCACGCTGATCGACGGCGACCGCCAGATCTTTCTCTCGAAGTTCGGCCTCGACGCGGAGGGGACGGGGCGCGACGAGAGCTTCTGCGGCCATGGCATCCATTCGCAGACGCTCCTCGTAGTCGATGACGCGCTGGCCGACGAGCGCTTCGCGGGCAACCCGCTGGTGCTCGGCGGTCCGTTCGTGCGCTCCTACCTCGGCGCGCCGCTGATGGGCGGCCCCGCCCAGAGCGCCATCGGCGCGCTCTGTCTCGTCGACCCGCAGCCGCGCGTGTGGACGCGCGCCGAGCAGGATCGCCTCGCGGCCCTCTCGACGCTGGTCGAGAGCTACCTCGAGGGGCTCGCCTACCGTCACGTCTGGGACGACTCGCCGCTCGCGCTCGTGATCCTCGACCGGGAGGGGCGCTGCCTGCGGTCCAACCAGGCCTTCGAGCGCCTGACCGGGCGACCGCAGACGATGCTCGTCGACCAGTCGATCACGGCGTTCGTGCTGCCGGTAGACCGCGGCGTGCTGTCTGCGATGCTGACGAGCACGTTCTTGCAGCGGGAGAGCCCGACGCGGCGCGAGCTGCGCTACACGCGCCTGACCGGCGAGATCGTCAGCGGCGGCACGAGCATGTCGCGGCTCTCCGCCCTCGCAGACCACGTCGTCTGCGTCATCCGTGACATCTCGCTCGAGCTCCGCACGACGGCGCGCTCGGGGGTCGTGGCGGAGGTGCGCCGCGAGCTGGGGGAGCCCCTCGGCGAGGCCCGGGAGCTGGCCCGCGCGCTGCTCGCCGGGGAGCCGACCGCGAGCGATCGGGGCCTCGAGCTCGACGCGAGCCTCGCGCGGCTGGACATGCTCATCGACGCCCGGCTCGGCGACCTCGGCGCGCGGGTGCGGGCGGAGGAAGAACTCCGCGCGAGCGAGCGGCGCCTGCGGTCCGTCGTGGAGAACGTGCTCGGTCCGCTGCTGGTGCTCGACGACCGCGGGCGCATCGTCGACGCCAACGCCGGCGCCCTCGACGAGCTGGGGTGGGAGTACGCGCAGCTGGTCGGGGCCTCGATGCGGGTGGTGAAGCCGGACTTCAGCGAGGCCGAGGGCCGGCGCTGGTTCGCGGCGTCGGCGGACTCGTCGCGCGACGGCCTCGCGCTGCCCGACGAGCTCGCGACCTTCGTGCGCCGCGACGGCACCGAGCTGGGCGTCGAGCTGCGCCGGATGCTCATGGACTGGAACGGCCCCGGGCGGCTCGTGCTCATCGCGCGCGACGTCACCGCGGCGCGCCGGCGGGAGACCGAGCTGCGCAAGGAGCGCGACGACCTCGCGGCCACCGTCGAGACCGGCACCGCGCGGCTGACCGAGCAGCAGCGCATGGAAGAGACGATCAAGCAGTCGCTGGCCGAGAAGGAGACGTTGCTCAAGGAGATTCACCACCGGGTGAAGAACAACCTGCAGATCGTCTCGAGCCTGCTGATGCTCCAGCAGGAGCAGATGGCCTCGGTGGAGGCGCGCAGCATGATCGCGGAGTGCGTGCAGCGCGTGCGCTCGATGGCGCTGGTGCATCAGCACCTCTATGGCGCGACCACGCTCGAGTTGATCAACCTCGCGGCCTACGCCCGGGAGCTCGCGGACTCACTGCGGTACACGCTCGCCCCGCACGCCCGGGTCCGCGTCGTCGCGACCCCGGTGGAGATGACCGTCGAGAACGCGGTGCCCTTCGGCCTGATTCTCAACGAGCTGATCACCAACGCGTTCAAGTACGGCGTGCCCGCGGGCGCGCGCGCCGAAGGGGCGGAGTACGACCTCCAAATCGAGATCACCGAGGAGAACCGGCAGCTCACCCTGGTGGTGCGCGACCGCGGCCCCGGGCTCCCGCCGGGCTTCAATTTCGCGAAGGGCCAGAGCCTCGGGTTGCAGCTCGTGCGCAGCCTCGCGCGGCAGCTCAAGGCGAGGGTCAGCAGCCGCACCGACGGCGGCGCGGTCTTCGAATTGACGTTCCGGGTCTGAAGCTCTGTTGATCCAATGGGGGCGTCGCCGAGATATCCGATCACCGCTCCGCGTTTACCCACCGTGGTAACGATGCGCGTCGCGAATCCCCACATCCGTGAGCCCCAACGCCTCCGGAGCGTGATCGTCTGCGAGGTTCCCGAGGACGCGCTTCCCGCGGATCACCCGGCTCGGGTCTTGTAGACGGCTCTCGGTGGCGCCTCCGGCGCGACACGGCGTACCGGTGGATCGTGCAGGCCGCGAAAGGGCGCGGTGAAGTCCGCGGCGCCGCCTCCCGCCGCACGATCCGTTGCAGCGGCGTCAGTCGATCGGGAGGCCTCACCGCACCAGCCCGTGGGCGGTGAGCGTCAGTTCAGGAACTCGAACGCGATGGAGAAGCCGCTGACCTCGGGGTGCGCGGCGACGAGGGCGTCGCAGCACTGGCGCGCGAGGGCGAGCACCTCGGGCGCGGGGTCGTCGGGGTCGGCGTCCGGGCGCACGGCGAAGACCAGCACCAGGGTGTCGTCATCCCCGGCGTAGGACTCCTGGAAGTCGAGGATGAAGTCATCGAGCTCCCCGGTGGGCGAGAAGCCGTGGAGCTTCTCCAGGTGGTCGTCGAGGAAGGTGGCGGAGACGTCAACGGCTTGGGCGAGGTCCACGACGGGGAGGGATACGCCCGGCGCCGTGGGCGTCAAGCCTTCAGACCATCACCAGGTCGTCGGCGCTCTCGGCGGCCTGCGCGGTCACCTGGATGAGCTCCTCCTCGCGCGACACCGCCAGCTCGTAGAGCGACGCGAGCAGCGTCGGGTGCTGCCGCACGATGCCCATGAAGTTCTCCGGCGCGAGCACCAGGGCCACCGTCGGCTCGGCCGCGATCACCGTCGCGACGGTGGGCCGTCGGAGCACCAGCGAGATCTCCCCCACGCAGCCGCCCGGCTCGATGCCGCCCACGGCCAGCTCGCCGCCGTCGTCCTGCCGGCGCCTCACTTCCACCCGCCCGGAGGCGATCAGGAACAGCCCCGGCGACTCGCTCCCCTGCGCGAAGAGCACCTCCCCCTCGGCGAAGGCCCGCGTCTCGAAGGCGTCCGCCAGCGCCGCCCGGTCGCCCGGCGGGATCTCCCGCAGCAGCGGCGCCATGCGCAGGAGGTTCTGCACCAGCCGCTGGCGGCTGAAGGCCTTGAGCTCGTCGCCGAGCGCGGGCACCTCCTTCACCGCGAGCGCCAGCGCCGCCGGCGGCGCCTCCAGCACGATGGACGCCCGCGTGGTGTGCACGCACGCCGCGCGCGGCGCCTCGGTGAGCAGGGCCATCTCGCCGAACACCGCCTCGGCGCCCAGCACCGCGAGCTCCTCGAGCTCGTCGGGCAGCTCGGCGGGCATCGACTCCCGCGGCGTCGGCTCGTCGGTCTCCTCGTCGATGACCGTCGGCGTCGCCAGCCGGCGCGCGATGCGCACCTCGCCGCGCGCCACGACGAAGACGCTGCCGCCGCGCTCGCCCTCCAGGATGGCCGCGTGCGCCGGGCCGAACACCCGCACCTCCATCGCCTGCGCGAAGCGCTCGAAGGCCCCGTGCGGGAGCGAGCCCCAGAGCGGCAGCCGGGCGCGCGCCGGGAGCTTCGCGGGCAGCGCGTCGCGGAGGGCCTCGATCTTCTTCTGCGCGAGGGCGACGAGCTCCGCGCGGGGCACCCCGTCGAGCTCGGCGACGCGCTCGCTCACGAGCGGCGGCGGCAGCACCGAGGGGTTGCGCGCGCGCGACGCGTCGGCGCCGAAGACCCCGGAGAGCTCGGTGAGCAGGTCGCTCTTCGACGTGAGGCGCTGCACCGCGATGGCCGCCGCGACGGCGTGCGCCGCGAGCCCCTGGAGGGCCAGCGCGCGGGCGGCCGTCTCGAAGGCCAGGCGCGCGAGGCCCATGGCCCCGATGGACACCGCCGCGCGGCCGATGACGTCGATGGCGGGCGCCCCGGCGCCGACGTCGTCGAGCACCGGGATGGCGATGCGGAGGCACTGGTCGGGGTCGTTGCGGGCGAGCGCGGAGAGGCTGTGGTCGAGGGCCGTGGTGGGCGCGCGGGGGCGCGAGCGCTTGCGGGGCGTGGCATCGGTCATGGCGCCGCGAACGCTATCAGAGCTGCGTCCGGGAGCGGGAGAAGTGGCACGCCGGGGGCGAAGCCGCTTAGGGTGCCTCCCTTGTGATGCGACGACCCGTGCGGCGGTGGGTGATCGGTCTGCTGGCCCTCGGGGCGCTCGGGTGCAGGCAGCGGCCGTCGCCGCCGCCCGCGACCGCGCCCATCGCCGACGTGGGGAGCGACGCGGTCCCCGCGCCCGGGGATGTCTCGGTGAGCGCTGCGGACGCCGCGCGCGCGACGATCTCCGCGGAGGAGTCGCGGCTGGTGGGCCTCGCGGGCGACACGGCCGCGGCGATGGCAGACATCCGGGGGCTGCGCCTGCTGCGTGAGGTGCGCCGCGGGGTGATGGACCGCGACGCCATCGTGGCGCGGCTGCGGCAGAAGACCGCGCGGGAGTATCCGCCCGGGGAGATCGTGCTGGAGGGCGAGCTCTACAAGCGCCTGGGGCTGCTGCCCGAGGCGATGGACTACGAGCGCACGATGTTCGACCTGCTGGAGGAGCAGGTGGCGGGCTTCTACGACCCCGACGAGCAGACGCTCTACATCGCCGGGTGGCTGCCGGCCGCGGCGCAGCCCGGCACCATGGCCCACGAGCTCACGCACGCCCTCCAGGACCAGCACTTCCACATCGGCCGCTACACGCACCACGTGCGGGGCAACGGCGACGCGCAGACCGCGGCGATGGCGGTCATCGAGGGCGACGCCACGGCGGCGATGATGGACTTCTCGCTCCGCCCGCTGGGCCGCCGGGTGCAAGACCTCCCGGACGTGACCGCGATGGTGGCAGCGCAGATCGAGTCGTCGGACCAGGCTCGGATGCGCGCGGCGCCGCGGGCGCTGCGGGAGACGCTGTTGTTCCCGTACCTGGCGGGGCTGGCGATGTGCTCGCGGGCGCTGCGCGAGGGCGAAGGGTACAGCCAGGTCGACGCGCTGCTGGCGCGCCCGCCGGCGTCGACGGAGCAGGTGCTGCACGCCGACAAGCTGAGCGCGCGCGAGGCGCCGGTTGCTGTGCCGGCGAGGGTCCCGCCGGCGCTCGCGGGGGGCTTCGAGGTGGCCTATCACGACGTGCTGGGCGAGCTCGGGGCGCGGCTGTTCTTCTACGGCTCGATGCCCGACGAGCGGGCGCACGCGGCGGCGCAGGGCTGGGGCGGCGACCACGCGGTGCTTCTGGTGCCGCGGGGGGCGATGACGCCGGCGGGCGACGCGGGGGTGAACCTCTCCGCCGAGGCCTTACCGGGGGATGTATTGTTGTGGACCGTGGCGCTCGACCCGGTGGCGGGCGCGCGGGGTGCGGCGGCCGACGCGGAGGCGGTGGACTTCGCCGAGGGCGCGGCGACGGTGCTGGCGCGGCGCCACGGGGC
>CAIOSS010000019.1 GCA_903860995.1 uncultured delta proteobacterium
GAAGTGGCTCATGTTCTCGACGACCCCGAGGATGGGCACGTTGAGCTTCTGGCACATGCTCACGGACTTGTAGACGTCCATGAGGGCGACGTCCTGCGGCGTGGTGACGATGACCCCGCCGGTGACCTTGAGCTTCTGGAAGAGCGTGAGGGCCACGTCGCCGGTGCCCGGCGGCAGGTCGAGGATGAGGTAGTCGAGCTTGCCCCACGCGACGTCCTTCAAGAACTGCTGGAGCGCCCCCTGGATCATCGGGCCGCGCCAGATGACCGACTGCCGCGCGTCTTCGAGCAGGAACCCGATGGACATGATCTTGAGCCCGAAGCGCTCGAGCGGCTCGATGAGCTTGCCGTCCCGCGAGATGGGCCGCCCCATGATGCCCAGCATCGTCGGGACGCTGGGCCCGTAGATGTCCGCGTCGAGCAGGCCTACGCGTGCCCCGGAGCGCAGCAGGGCCAGCGCGAGGTTGGCCGCGACGGTGCTCTTGCCGACGCCCCCTTTGCCCGACATCACCGGGATGACGTTCTTCACCTCTGGGCAGGGGTCGTCGCCGGCGATCTGCCGGGTGCGCACCGCGGAGGCTACGGTGAGCTCCAGGCGCTTGAGCCCCACGCTCGCGGCGGCGTCTTCGAGGGCCTTCACGATGGCGTCGCGCGACCCGCTGGCCGGGGAGAGCAGGTCGACGGTGGCCCGGGCGGTGTCGCCCTCGACGGACACCTCGCGGATGGCCTTCAGCTCGCCGAGGCGCTTGTTGACCACGGGGTCGACCACATCGGACAGCGCGCTCACCAGGGACTCTTGCGACACGGACATGGCGCGGGGCATAAGGTGGTCGCTCGCACCCGTCAAGCTGAGGCACGTTGCCAGCGACGATGCCCGGTTGGTACAGACCGCGGGCCATGGCCGACACCGAGACCGACCACCCGCCCGCCCGCGTCGAAGACTCCGCCCGCACGCCCCGCGCCAACCGCGTCGCCCTCGCGGTGTACCTCGTCGCGGTGGTCGTCTACGCCATCCTCGCGGGCGACCGGCTGCGCTCGCACTCGCCGGACAACCACTTCGCCTACCTGGCCGACGCGTTCAACCACGGCACCCTCGCCGTGCGCTGCGACGCCGACGTCGCCCGCCACGTGGCCTGTCCCCCGGGCGGCGGCGGCAACGACTGGGCGCGCTTCGGCGACCGGTGGTTCGTGGCCTTCCCGGCCTTCCCGGCGGTGCTGTACATGCTGCCGGTGGCCGTGCTGGGCCGCGATTTCCCCAACCGGGCCTTCGACGTGCTGCTCGCGGGCCTCGCCCCGGCGCTGCTCTACCTCTTCCTCGAGCGGCTCACGCGCCGTGGTTACTCCCGCCGCAGCTGGAAGGAGAACCTCGGCCTCACGGCCCTCTTCGCCTTCGGCTCGGTGTACTTCTTCAGCGCCGTCCAGGGGGCGGTCTGGTTCACCGCGCACGTCGTCGGCGCGGCCCTCGGCGCGGCCTTCCTGCTGGCCTCCCTCGACGCCGCCCGTCCCATCGCGGCGGGCGCGCTGCTCGGGCTGTCGTTTCACACCCGCACCTCCACCCTGCTGGCGGCGATCTTCTTCGGGCTCGAGGCCATCCGCGTGCACCGCCTCGCGGGCGCCGCCGAGGCCACCGCCGACGACGACCTCCTCACCCGCTTCGCGCGCTACGCCCGCGGCACCGACTGGCGCGCCGTCGTCGGCAAGGTGCTGCGCTTCTCCGCGCCCGTGGTGATCGCCCTCGTCGTGTACATGGTGCTCAACAAGCTGCGCTTCGGCGACTGGCGCGAGACGGGCTACCGCTACCTCCAGATCCGCTGGCAGACGCGCATCCTCCGGTGGGGCCTCTTCAACTTCCACTACCTTTCGCGCAACCTCGCCGTCGCCCTCGCGCTGCTGCCGTGGATCTCCCGCGTCGCGCCCTACGTCCAGGTGTCGCGCCACGGGCTCGCGCTCTGGGTCACCACCCCGCAGTACCTGGAGCTGCTGCGCCCCGCGCGGGTGTCGCGCCTCGCGAGCAACCTCATCGTGGCCGCGCTGGCCATCGCCACCCTCGACCTGCTCTACCAGAACAGCGGCTGGGTGCAGTTCGGGTACCGCTTCAGCAACGACTTCGCGCTGCTGCTGGTGGGCGCGCTCGCGGTCAACGGCCGCCCGTGGCGGCGCCTCGGGTGGGCGCTGCTGGTCGTCGCCATCGGGGTGAACCTCTTCGGCGCGGCGACCTTCGAGCGCTCGGGCAACGTGTACCAGGGCGACAATACCGCGGAGGGTATGTTTCAGCCCGACTGAGCCCTGTGGCAGGGCGCCACGGGTGTGTTCCGGCGCCCAGCGGCGCCGCTCCGAGACGGCCGGTCGTACGCGCCGGTGTGCGCCGTAGCAAAGCGTTGGACGGCGGGTATGCGTGTTGCTGCACCACCACCGATGCATTGGCGTCCCGTGGCGCTTCGGGCCGACGGCGGCGCGAGGAGCGACGACCATGAGCACGATCCGATGGAGCGCCCACGCCAGGCCCGGGCACGACACGACAGGCACCGCGGAGAGCGTCGACGCGGCGCTGGTCGCGGCGCGGGCCGCGTACCGCGACGGCGTGGTGCGGGTCTACGAGGACGACGTCGAGGTGGTCGTCGAGGAGTCGGTGCTCGACGACGGCACCGGGCTCGCGTCGTGGCAGCGCGTCGTGCGCTGACCTACGCCGCTTCGTCGACCGCGTCGATGTGCCGCGCGATGAGCGCGTCGACCATGGCCCCGTGGGTGAGCGGGCCCATGTGCCCCGCGCCCGGGATCACCTCGCGCCGCGCGTCGGGGAGCGCCCCGGCGAGCACCGCGGTGACCCGCTGCGCGGCGGTGGGCGAGCGCTCGCCGGAGAGCAGCAGGGCGGGCGCCGCGAGCCCCGCGTAGGCCGCCGCGCCGGTGCGGTCGTGCATCAGCGACATCACCTCCCGGAACACCTTCCGCCCCACGCGCAGGAACTGCTCCCGCGACGTCGCCGGGAGCGCGCGCCAGGCGCCCGGGCCGTTCCAGTAGTCGACGAAGGCCTCCATCCAGTCTTCGCCGCCGCCGCGGGCCTCGTCGGTGAAGACGGGCTGCGCCTCGGCGCGCGCGAGGTCGGCGAGGCCCGCGGGGTCGGCGGGGTCGCGCAGCACGCCGAAGGCCACCGGGTCATAGAGGGCGATCGAGCGCACCCGGCGGGGATGCGTGCGCGCGAGGGTGAGCGCGACGAGGCCGCCGTAGGAGTGACCCACGAGGTGCACGGCGCCGTCGACCCGGTCGAGCACCCGGGCCACCGCCGCCACGTCGAGCTCGTAGCCGAAGGGAAGATCCCCGGGCCACGGCGGGTTCTTGCCCGAGCCGAGGAGGTCGGGTGCGAGCACGCGATGGTTGGCGGCGAGGCGCTCGGCGAGCGAGCGCCACTGGCGCGACGACATCCCGCCGCTGTGGAGCAGCACGACCGGGGTGCCGGCGCCGCGGTCGTCGACGAAGAGCGAAACATTGGCAGGGTCGTTCATCGGGTGCGAGGAGCGTTCATCGCACGAACCCGTGACGCCAGAAATCCCTTGTACTAGCTTGCGCCTCCCCCGCGAGAACCACATCCCCCCGATGGGCCCGACCGTCACCCTCCGCCGCCGCTCCCTCCGCCGCCTGTGCTCCGCCCACGCGCTCGCGCTCGCCGTGGCGTGGGCCGCCGAGGCGCGGGCGCAGGTGACGCTCGAGCTCGCCGTCGACCCGCCGCAGCCCGCCGCGGGCCAGCTCTTCCACATCGTCTACGGTGTCTCGATGCAGGGCAGCGCGCCCGCCATCGTCGAGCCCCTCACGATGCCCGCGGGCCTGGAGGTGCTGTCGCGCCCCGATCCGCCGATGGTGCCCGAGGGCATGATGATGGGCGGTGGGATGTTCATGTTCCGCTCGTCGGTGACCTACGTGGTGCGGGCGCAGCGGCCGGGCCGCTACGTGGTGCGCAACGCGATGGCCCGCTCGCCCGAGGGGCGCACCCTCACGCAGCTCGCGCCGCTGGTCATCAACGTCGGCCGCGCGTCGGCCAACCCCTCGCCGTCGCCCGACCCGGGCTTCAACAACCCCGTCCCCGGTCTCTTCGACCCGATGGAGCCGCCGCAGCCCGTGATGCCGACGGGGCCCGACGTGCCGCCGGACGGCACCCTCACCGGCGCCGTGGCCTCGCCCGCGGGCTTCCTGCGCGCGGTGGTCGACGTGCCCAACCCCTACGTCGGGCAGCAGGTGATCTACCGGGCGTTCATCTACGCGCCGGCCAGCGAGGTGGGCTGCGAGCCGTTGCACGAGGCGACGCTCGACGGGTTCTGGTCCGAGGTGCTGATGGAGCCGCGGCAGGTGTGCGCGCAGCGGTGGATCTCGCAGCGCGTCGGCACCTGGACCATGACCGCGGGGATGGTGCGGCGCATCGCGCTCTTCCCGACGCACGCGGGCCGGCTGGAGATCGGCCCGCTGCGGATGGGGGTGGAGTACATCGAGGGCGACGGGTTCTTCGGCCGCCGACGGCGGGTCGAGATGGCCACGCCGTCGATGGTGGTCGAGGCGCGTGAGCCGCCGATGGAGGCCAGGCCCCCGGGCTACGTGCCCGGCACCATCGGGCCGCTCTCGATCACGGCGGCCATCGACCGGCCGGCGTTTCCCGTGGGCGAGACGGCGACGCTGACGGTGCGGGCCTCGGGCAACGGGTACCTCGGGAGCGTCACGCTGCCGGCGCCGCGGGGGGTCGAGGGCGTACGGGTGCTGCCGGGCAGCTCGCGCGCGGCGGTCGACCGCAACGCCGAGCCGCTGCGGGGCGACGTGGTCAACGAGTACCGGGTGGTGGCCGACCGCCCGGGGCGCTTCACGCTCCCGACGCTGACGGTGCCGTGGTTCGACCCGGCGAGCGGGCGCTACCAGGTGTCGCAGGTGGTGCTGCCCATCGTCGTGGCCACCGGCGCGGCGCGACCCGCGGAGCCCACCAGCGACCCGCAGGACCCCGCCGTGGCGCTGGAGGGATTACAGCGTGAGGTATCCCTGGCGCCGTCGACGAGCGGGTTCACGACGCCGCTGCGGGTGTGGGGCACGCTCTCCGTGGTGCCGGGCGCGGTGCTGCTCGCGGGCCTCGGGCTGGGGCTGAAGAAGTGGTCGCGGGCGCGGCGGGTGGTTCAGGCGCAGACGGCGAAGAACGACCCGCGCTCGCTGCTGGCGCAGGCCGACGGGGCGCTGGCGGCGGGCGA
>CAIOSS010000020.1 GCA_903860995.1 uncultured delta proteobacterium
GGTCAGGGAACCCGCATGAAGAGCACGCTCCCGAAGGTGCTGCACCGGGTCGCGGGCGTCGCGATGGTCCATTGGTCCGTCGAGGCCGCGCTCGCCGCGGGGTCGGGCCACGTCGTGCTCGTCGTCGGTCACGGCCGCGAGGCGGTCATCGAGGCCGTCACCGCGCGCTTCGGCGACAAGGTCCGCTTCGCGGTGCAGACCGAGCAGCGCGGCACCGCCGACGCCGTCCGCGCCGGGATGACCGAGGTCCCCAGCGAGGCGACCGAGGTGCTGATCACGTACGGCGACGTGCCCTGCGTCCCCGCCGAGGCGCTGACGCAGCTCATCGAGGCGCGCGCCCGCTCCGGGGCCCCGCTCGCGATGATCACCACCGAGGTGACCGACCCGACGGGCTACGGCCGGGTGCTACGCGATGACGGCGGCCGAATCCGGGCGATCCGCGAGCACAAGGACTGCTCCGCCGACGAGCGCGCGGTGCGCTGCGTGAACCCGGGGCTCTACGTCGCCGACCGCGCCTTCCTCGCCGCCTCGCTGGGCAGGATCGGCTCGAGCAACGCGCAGGGTGAGTTCTACCTGACCGACCTGGTGGAGATCGGAGCGCGCGAGGGCGGCGTGGGCGAGCTCGCGTGGGAGCCCGTCGCGGTGCGCGGCGTCAACGATCGGGCCGAGCTCGCGGCGACCGAGGCGTTCCTCTGGCAGCGCATCGCGGACGGGCACCGCCGCGCCGGGAGCACCGTCGCAACGGGCGTCTTCATCGATCGCGACGTGACCATCGAGCCCGGGGTCACCATCGGCCCCAACGTGGTGCTGCGCGGCCGGACGTCGCTCGGAAGCGGGACCACCGTCGACGCGGGCTGCGTGCTCGAGGACGCCGCCATCGGCCGCGACGTGCTGCTCAAGCCGTACACCCTGGTCACGCGCTGCGAGGTGCACGAGGGGGCGCAGCTGGGACCCTTCGCGAACCTCCGGCCGGACAGCGTGGTCGAGGCGGGCGCGCACGTCGGCAACTTCGTCGAGCTCAAGAAGACCCGGCTCGGTAAGGGCGCCAAGGCCAACCATCTCGCGTACCTCGGAGACGGGGTCATCGGCCCGCGGGCCAACGTCGGCGCCGGGACGATCTTCTGCAACTACGACGGCTTCCGTAAGCACGTGACCACCATCGAGGAGGGCGCGTTCATCGGGTCGAACAGCTCGCTCGTCGCGCCGGTGATCATCGGCAAGAACGCCTACGTGGGCTCCGGCTCGGTGGTGACCCGCGACGTGCCCGAAGACGCCCTCGCCATCGGGCGCGCCAAGCAGGAGAACAAGGAAGGCTACGGCAAGCGGCTGCGCGAGCGCTTCTCCCCGAAGCGCTGACGTCGGCGCCGGGCGAGCGCCGCGAAGACCCCTGCGAGCGCCACGGCCCCGGCCCCCGGCGGGGACGTCGCGCCCACGCGGCAGCCGCACCCGTCTCGGGGTTCATTGATGATCAACAGCCCGTCGTCGGTGGCAGCGTCGATCGCCGCCCCGGCGTCGGGCTCCGTCGGAGGGGCGTCTGCCGCCCCGAGGTCGAAGAACCCGACGTCCGCGAGCGGAGGAGCGTCCGCGCCACGCCCCCGTCGGGCACCGGGATGGTCACGCAGCGCCCGAGCTCGCAGCGCTCGCCCGTCGGGCAGCGCGCGCCGGTGCAGGCGTCGACGCAGCGCCCCTCGACGCAGGTGGTGCCCTCTGCGCAGGTGGTCGTCGCGCAGGCCACCGCCCGGCAGCGCCCATCGGCGCCGCACGACTGGCCTGCGCCGCAGCCGCGGCACTCGCAGCGCGGAACGCACACCCCGTCCACGCAGGCCTGGTCGCTGTCGCAGGTCACGCCCACGCACCCGTCGACGCAGCGCCCCGCGCGGCAGAGCGTCCCCGCCGGGCAGGTGATGCCCGCGCACGCGCCGACGCAGCGACCCGCCTCGCAGCGCTCGCTGGCGCCGCAGGTCACGGTCTCGCACGCGGACTCCACGCAGGTCCCGCGGTCGGTGCAGCGCAGTCCGGGGAAGCAGCCGAGCTCGCTCAGGCACCGGTCGACGCAGCGGCCGCGGTCGCACACCTGCATCGCGGTGCACAGCCCGTCGCCCTCGTCGACGCTTCCGTCGCAGTCGTTGTCGACGCCGTCGCAGCGCTCCGCCGAGGCGGTCACCGCCCCGACGCACGCGAGCGCCCCGGCGCGGCACTGGAGCGTCCCCGCGCCGCACGCGCCCGCCATCCCGGTGCCGCAGCTCGCGCCTCCGCCGGTGCAGACGATCTCGTCGACGAGCGCGATGAAGTCCGTGAAGTTGTTGTCGCCGCCCGAGTAGAGGTCCTCCCAGGCGAAGTAGAAGGCCCGGGGCCGGACGCGGGAGTCGTAGGTCAGGAGGTGGATGTACGACGGGGTCGCGCCGGTGTTGTCGGGGTTGTAGGCCCGCTCGGAATAGAACGACGAGCCTGCGCGGGAGACCGACGCGCAGCAGTCACCCGAGCAGGTGCCCGAGGTGCCGTCTTCGGGCGTGCGGAGGAAGAACCCGATCTCGCCGCCCAGATACTGTGGGTTGCCGCGGAGGTTGAGGGTGAACTGCTCCCCCGGCATCGCGCCGCAGGGGATGAGCACCTGCTCCGTGCGCACCGGCGGCGGGTTGCCGCGCGAGGGCGTCACGCCCGGCCGAACGTTGTACCAGCCGAACACGTTGCGGAAGCGCGCGTTACCGCGGGTGACCAGGGTGAACGTGAGGGTGCAGCCGGGGACGAAGCGCTCCGGCACGATGGCGGCGTCCTCGCGCACCCGGATCGCAGTCTCGCCGCGGGCGTTGAAGATGTCCTGGAGCTGCGCACCGACCGGGATCTGCGCCCCTCCCGGCTGGGTGATCGCGGAGGCCGTGGAGGACAACAGCAGCGAGGTGAGGAAGATGATCGCGGCGCGCATGAAGCCTCCCGGGCAACGGATTCGGGAGGTTGTACCGCGCCGGGAGCGCCCGCCGCGAGGTGTTCAGGCGGCCGCGGCGCGACCGCTGACGAGGGTCTTGAGCGCAGCGGTCATCGCGGGGTCGGGGCGCTGCGGCAGGTTGCGGAGCCTGTCGTGCGTGAGAGCCAGCTGCTCCATCACCGCGTGGGCCTTCGGGTCGCGGCGCGCCGGGACATCGAGCGACTGAACCCACGCCACGAGCGCCATCGCGCCCGCGTAGGCGCCCTCGCGGTGGGGTCGACAGGTCGCGCGGGTGACCCAGTACCGTTCCGCCGCGTCGGCCGACTCGCGCCACATCTCCAGGGTTGCCTTACTACCGCCCTCGGCAGGCGCCCATGTGAAC
>CAIOSS010000021.1 GCA_903860995.1 uncultured delta proteobacterium
GGGATGCAGTGGGCCATGGAGATCCACAGCGCCGCGAAGTTGTAGGTCTTCCAGGTGCGCTGCGCGACGGTGGTGGGCGCGAGGTCGTGGTTGTAGAGCGACGACCCGGTGAGGTTGACCCCGGGCCTCAGCTCGACCCGGCCGTCCTCGTGCTCGATCTGGTCCTCGCCGCCGCTGTGCATCGCGGGAGATCAACCCGGGCGCCGGGGGCGCGTCAATGGCGACCACCGGGGGCCCGGTCGGGGCCGACCCGGGAATGATCATCCGGCCCTTGTCCCGCCCCGCGAACGGGGTAACAGTCGGCGATCATGGCTACCGAAGGGTCGTTCGGGCTGACCGGGTCGTCCACCTACGAGATTCCCCTGGGGAATCTGGTGGCCGCGTCTCCCGGGTCGGGGCTGCTGCACACCATCGGGTCGTGGGTGCTGGCCCGGGTCGTCGACGGCGGCCGGGAGGCCACCTTCTCGCTCGAAGCCGACGAGCGCTTCGCCCGCGTGCGCCGCGTCCACGGCGCCACCGCCTCGATGTTGGAGTGCAAGCTCCCGTCCCCCATGACCGCGGCCGAGATCGCGCAGTCCCTGGTGCGCTGGGCCCCGTCGCAGTCCATGACCGCGCGGGTCCAGCCCGAGGCCGCCGGGGCCATCCGGGTCACGCTGTCCCTTCCCACCGACTGATCCCCTTGCGACGCGGACGAGCACCGTGATACCCGCTCTGTCATGAGCGGCGTCGGCCTGCGTACGTACATCTTCCTCGACAGCCTGCAGCCCCAGCTGGCGTCGTTCATCGGCAAGACCGCGCGCGGCTTCCTCCCGATCCCCTACATGGCCTCGCTGTGGGTGGAGATCGCGCCGGGCATGGCCATCAACCGCGTCACCGACATCGCCCTCAAGGCGAGCAAGGTGCAGCCCGCCGTGCAGGTCGTCGAGCGCGCCTACGGGCTCCTCGAGATCCACCACGAGGACAAGGGGCAGGTCATGGACGCCGGCCGCGCCATCCTCGAGTCGCTCGACCTGAAGGAGGAAGACCGGCTCGCGCCCAACCTCCCCACCAACCAGGTGCTGCGCGGCATCGAGGCCTACCAGGCCCAGATCATCAACCGCAGCTCGTCGGGCATGATGATCCTGCCGGGCGAGTCGCTGCTCATCCTCGAGACCGACCCGGCGGGCTACATCGTGCTGGCCGCCAACGAGGCCGAGAAGGCCGCCAACGTGAAGCTGGTGCACATCCAGCCCTACGGCGCCTTCGGCCGGCTGTACCTGTCCGGCTCCGAGGCGGAGATCGACGCCGCGGCCGAGGCCGCCCGGGCCACGCTCTCCAGCGTCAAGGGCAAGAAGCAAGAGACGCGGCTCGACCGCTGACAACCGTCCGTTAGAGAAGGAAACCATCCAATGAGCGACGCGCTGGGTATCATCGAGACCAAGGGTTTTGCGGCGGCGGTCCAGGCCGCTGACGCGATGGTGAAGGCCGCGCGGGTGCAACTCGTCGGCTACGAGAAGGTCGGCGGGGGATACACCTCCGTGGTCGTCCGCGGCGACGTGGCGGCGGTCAAGGCCGCCACCGAAGCAGGGCAGCGCGAGGCCGAGCGCATCGGCGAGATGGTGAGCGTGCTCATCATCCCGCGGCCGCACGCCAACCTCGACGAGATCCTCCCGCTCGGCCGCGGCGCGGCGAAGCCCTCGGGCGGCTGAGATGCTCATCGCGCGCGTCACCGGAACGCTCGTCGCGAGCCGCAAGGAGCCCACCCTCGACGGGCTCAAGCTCCTGGTGGTGCGCGGCTGTGACGTCCACGGCGAGCCCACGGGCGCGCCGCTGGTCGCTGCCGACGCGGTGGGCGCCGGCGTGGGCGAGGTGGTCCTGGTCGCCGCGGGAAGCTCCGCGCGGCAGACCGAGGCCACCAAAGACCGCCCCGTAGACGCCGTGATCATGGCCATCGTCGACGCCCTCGACGTCGGCGAACACACCACCTTCAAGAAGTAACAGCCGCGCGGATTGCCCTGTCGGCTGCCCTGGGAAGGGCCATCGACACCGCCGCGCGAGGGATCTATGACGTCCGCCATGACGCGAACCATCTCCTCCCTGTTTCTGTTGGCCATGGTCGGCTGCTCTGGCACGCAGGGCACCCGCAGTGACATCCCCGCCGCCGGGCGCCCGCTCTGGGACCAGTGCCGCGCGTCGATCGACACCTGGTGCCACAACCACACGTCGGGCGACCCCACGCAGGAGCGCGACTGCGAGGCCACCACGGGCCACGACTACGGCGCGCTCGCCGACGACGACGCCGCGCGGCGGACGTTCCTGCGCGCGCACGGCTGCACCAGCCTGTAGTGCCCGCTACTGGGCCTCGCTGTCCTCCCAGCGGTGGTGCACCAGCGCCCGGCGCGGCGCGGCGCCCTCGGCGAGGTGGTCGACGGTGAGCGCGTGGTCGGGGTCGGGGCAGCGCTCGCGCATCGTCACGAGCTCCTCCGCCGCGGTCGGGTGGATGCCCACCGTCGCGTCGAGCTGGGCCTTGGTGGCGCCGAGGCGCAGCGCCACCGCGAAGCCCTGCACGATCTCCCCTGCGTCGGCGCCGACGACGTGCACCCCCACCACGCGGTCGGTGTCGCGCTCGACCACCAGCTTCATCATGGCCTTCTCGCCGCGGCCCGTGAGCGTGTGCTTCAAGGGCGTGAAGGTGGAGCGGAAGATGTCCACCGCGCCGCCGCTGCGCTCGCGGGCCTCGGCGCGGGCCTCGTCCTCGGTGAGCCCCACGGTGCCCACCGGGGGGTTGGAGAACACCGCCGAGGGGATGAACTCGTAGTCCGGCGTGCGCTTCGCCCCGCCGAAGAGGTTCTGCGCGACGATCATCGCCTCGGCGAGCGCGACGGGCGTGAGCTGCACCCGGTCGATGACGTCGCCCACCGCGTAGACCGACCGCGCCGACGTGCGGAAGCGCCCGTCGACCCGCACCGCGCCGCGCGCGTCGAGGGCGACCCCCGCGGCCTCGAGCCCGAGGCCCCGCGCGTTGGGCGCCCGGCCGATGGCCGCGAGCACGGCGTCGACCACCATCGCCTCGCCGGACTCGAACAGCACGTCGATGGCCCCGTCGGCGCGGCGCGTGAGCGAGGCCACGTCGGCGTGGAAGCGCAGGTCGACCCCGCGGTGGCGCATCTCGCTGGCGAGGTGGGTGCGCACGTCGCGGTCGAAGCCCCGGAGGAAGAGCGCGCCGCGGTGGGCCAGCGTGACCTGCGCGCCGTAGCCCCGGAAGATGCCCGCCATCTCCACGGCGATGTACCCGCCGCCGATCACCAACAGCCGGTCGGGCCGCTGCGGCAGGTAGAACACCTCGTCGGAGATCATCGCGAGCTCGGCGCCGGGGAAGCTCGGGCGGATGGGCACACCTCCCGTGGCGACGAGCACGTGCCGCGCGCTGCGCCGGGTGACCGTCCCGTCCGCCGCGGTGACGGCCACCGTGTGCGGGCCCTCCAGGGTGGCGCGTCCCAGCATCACCTCGACCCCGCGAGACTCCAGCAGGCGCTGGTAGATGCCGTTGAGCCGGGCGATCTCGCGGTCCTTGCCCGCGATGAGCCGGGGCCAGTCGAGGCCGGGCTCGCCCACGTCCCAGCCGTACGCGCGGGCGTCCTCGATGTCGTCGCGCAGGTGCGCGCCGTACGAGAACAGCTTCTTCGGGATGCACCCGACGTTGACGCAGGTGCCGCCAAGGTGGCGCTCCTCGGCCACGGCGACGCGCGCCCCGAGGGCCGCCGCGATGCGCGCGCCCCGCACCCCGCCCGACCCCGCGCCGATCACGAACAAGTCCACGTCATGCTGCTGGCTCATGACCACCGTGCCTAGCACAGCCCCGCTTTGCCACGTCGCGTCACCGGACTATCCTGCGCCGCGTCAATGGCACTCCCCCCAGCCCAGGGCCTCTACGATCCCAACCACGAGCACGACGCCTGCGGGCTCGGCTTCGTCGCCCGACTCGATCGTCGCGCCACGCATGACACCGTCACGCAGGCGCTCGAGATCCTCGCGCGGCTGACCCACCGCGGCGCGGCGGGCTGCGACCCGTGCACGGGCGACGGCGCCGGGGTGATGCTCCAGATCCCGCACGAGCGCTACGCCGACGAGATGTCCCGCCAGGGCGTCTCGCTCCCGGCGCCGGGCGACTACGCCGTCGCGATGTGCTTCCTCTCCGCCGACCCCGCGCGGCGCCGGCGCATGGAGGCCATCCTGGAGGCCGCGGTGGAGCACCACGGGCAGCGCGTGCTCGGCTGGCGCGACGTGCCCGTCGACGCGAGCGCCATCGGCCCGATGGCCCGCGACACGATGCCCGCCATCCGGCAGCTCTTCATCGGCCGCGAGGGCCCGCGCGCCGGCTTCGACCGCACGCTCTTCATGGTGCGCAAGCGCGCCGGGCGCACGGCCAGCGTCACCCTCGGCGGCGACGACTTCTACCTCTGCTCGTGCTCGTCGCGCACGGTGGTCTACAAGGGCCTCATGCTCGCCGAGCAGCTCGGGGCCTTCTACCCCGACCTGCTCGACCCGCGCACGGTCACCCGCCTCGCGGTGGTGCACTCGCGCTTCAGCACCAACACCTTCCCGAGCTGGGAGCGCGCCCACCCGTGTCGCTCCCTCGCGCACAACGGCGAGATCAACACCCTCAACGGCAACCGGGCGTGGATGCGCGCCCGCGAGGCCCTGCTGGAGAGTCCCCACTTCGGCGAGGCCATCGAGGACTTCAAGCCCATCATCCGCTCGAGCGGGTCGGACAGCGCGTCGCTCGACAACGTGGTGGACTTCCTCGTCGCCAGCGGCCGCAGCCTGCCGCACGTGATGATGATGCTCGTGCCCGAGGCCTCGGACGACGCGATGTCCCCCGAGCGCCGGGCCTTCTACGACTACCACGCGTGCCTCATCGAGCCCTGGGACGGCCCCGCGGCGCTGGCCTTCACCGACGGCGACCTCGTGGGCGCGATGCTCGACCGCAACGGGCTGCGCCCCGCGAAGTGGGCCGTGACCAGCGACGGGCTCGTGGTGCTCGCGAGCGAGCTCGGGGTGCTGCCGCTCGACCCGACCACCGTGGTGCAGAAGGGGCGGGTGCAGCCGGGGAGGATGTTCCTGGTGGACACGCGCGAGGGCAGGGTGCTGCGCGACGAGGAGGTGAAGCACCGGGTGGCGACGCGCCAGCCGTACCGCGCGTGGCTGGCGGAGAACCGCATCGACCTCGACGAGCTCGCGCCCGCCCGCAGCCCCTACGCCCTCGCGGCGGACGACCTCCCGCGGCTGCACCAGGTCTTCGGCTACACCGAGGAAGACCTCACCCGGCTGCTGCCGCCGATGGCCGCGACGGGCGAGGAGGCCGTCGGGTCGATGGGCGTCGACGCCCCGCTCGCCGTGCTCTCCGCGCGGCCGCAGAGCCTCTTCCGCTACTTCAAGCAGCAGTTCGCGCAGGTGACCAACCCCCCCATCGACCCCATCCGCGAGGCGGTGGTGATGTCGATGACGAGCTCCGTGGGCGGCGAGGGCAACCTCCTCGACGAGACCCCGAAGCAGTGCCGCATGGTGCAGCTCAAGCACCCGGTGCTCACCAACGACGACGTCGCCAGGCTACGGCGCAGCGTGCCGGCGGACTTCCGCACCTGCACCATGGCGATGCGCTTCACCCGGGAGACGGGGACCGTGGGCGCGGCGGGGACCGGTCGCGTGGGCGGAGCGCGGGGGGCCGGCGCCCGGCTGCGCGAGGCCCTCGACGCCCTCTGCCGCGAGGCCCGGGCGGCCGTCACGGCGGGCGCCTCGCTGCTCATCCTGTCCGACCGCGACGTGGGCCCCGGGCACGTGCCCATCCCCTCGCTGCTCGCCCTCGGCGCGGTGCACCACGACCTCATCCGCACGGGCCTGCGCATGAAGGTCGGCATCGTCGTGGAGTCGGCCGAGCCCCGGGAGGTCACCCACCTCGCGCTGCTGGTGGGCTACGGCGCGGGCGCGGTGAACCCCTACCTCGCCATGGAGACCGTCGCCGACCTCGCGCGCCGCGACGGCACCGACCCCGCGGAGGCCGTGAAGCGCTACGTGAAGGCCCTGGTGAAGGGGCTCCAGAAGGTGATGTCCAAGATGGGCATCAGCGCGGTGTCGTCGTACCAGGGCGCGCAGATCTTCGAGGCCGTGGGCGTCGACCAGGCGCTCATCGACCGGTACTTCACGGGCACCTCGTCGCGCATCCGGGGGGTCGGGCTCGACGAGGTCGCCCGCGAGGCCCTCGCCCGCCACGACCGGGCGTACGGCCCGCACCCCGAGGCGCGGCTGGACGTCGGCGGGTACGTCCACCTGCGCACGCAGGGCGAAGCGCACCTGTGGACGGCGAGCACCCTCTCCGGGCTGCAGCGCGCGGTGCGCGACGACGACGGCGACGGGTACGCCGCGTGGGCGCGCGAGATCAACGAGCAGGGCGGTCGGCTGCTCACGCTGCGCGGCGCGTGGGACCTCGTCGCGCCGGGCGGCAACGCCCCCGTGGCGATCGCGGAGGTCGAGCCCGCGGTGGACATCGTGCGGCGCTTCGCCACCGGGGCGATGAGCTTCGGGTCGATCTCGAAGGAGGCCCACGAGACGCTCGCGGTCGCCATGAACCGCGTGGGCGCCCGCTCCAACACGGGCGAGGGCGGCGAGGACCCGGCGCGCTTCGTCCCGCTGCCCAACGGGGACTCCCGGCGCTCGGCGATCAAGCAGGTGGCGTCGGGGCGCTTCGGCGTGACGGCGCACTACCTGGTCAACGCCGACGAGATCCAGATCAAGATGGCGCAGGGCGCGAAGCCCGGCGAGGGGGGCCAGCTGCCGGGGCACAAGGTCGACGCGGTGATCGCGCGGGTGCGCCACTCGACGCCCGGCGTGACGCTGATCTCTCCGCCGCCGCACCACGACATCTACTCCATCGAAGACCTCGCGCAGCTCATCTTCGACCTGCGCAACGTGAACCCCACCGCGCGCATCAGCGTGAAGCTGGTGTCCGAGGCGGGCGTCGGCACCGTGGCCGCGGGCGTGGCCAAGGCCCTGGCCGACGTGATCCTGATCTCCGGGCACGACGGCGGGACGGGGGCTGCGCCGCTGACCTCCATCCACCACGCCGGGACGCCCTGGGAGCTCGGGCTCGCCGAGGCGCAGCAGGTGCTGGTGCTCAACGGGCTGCGCGGTCGGGTGCGCCTCCAGGTGGACGGGCAGCTGCGCACCGGGCGCGACGTGGTGGTGGGCGCGCTGCTGGGCGCCGAGGAGTTCGGGTTCAGCACCGGGCCGCTGGTGGCGATGGGCTGCCTGATGATGCGCAAGTGCCACCTCAACACCTGCCCCGTGGGCATCGCCACGCAGGACCCGGAGCTGCGCAAGCGCTTCGCGGGCGCCCCGGAGCACGTCATCCGGTACCTCTTCTTCGTGGCCGAGGAGGTGCGTACCATCCTCGCCTCGCTGGGCTTCCGCGCGCTCGACGAGGCCGTCGGGCGGGTGGAGTGCATCGCCCCGAAGCGCCCCGCGGCGGACGCGGGCGGCGGCTGGTGGAAGGCCCGCCGGCTCGACTTCAGCGAGGTGCTCTACCGCCCGAAGGAGGCCGCGACGAGCCCGCTGCGCTGCGTGGAGCCCGTGGCGCACACCCTCGACGCGGTGCTCGACCGCGCGCTCGCCCCGCGGGCGGCGGCGGCGCTGGAGCGCGGGGAGCGCGTCGCGCTGGAGACGCCCATCCGCAACAGCGACCGGGCCTTCGGGGCGATGCTGTCGGGCGAGATCGCGCGGCGCCACGGCGACGCGGGCCTCGCCGACGACACCCTGGTGATCACCGCGCACGGCAGCGCGGGGCAGTCCTTCGGGGCCTTCGGCGCGCCGGGGCTGACCCTCGCGCTCTGGGGCGAGGCCAACGACTACGTCGGCAAGGGGCTCTCGGGCGCCGTGCTGGCGGTGCGCCCGCCGGAGGGCTGCGCCTTCGAGCCCGAGGCGCAGGTGATCGTGGGCAACACGGTGCTCTACGGCGCGACGCGGGGCCGGGCCTTCTTCAACGGGCGCGCGGGCGAGCGCTTCGGGGTGCGCAACAGCGGCGCCGCGGCGGTGGTGGAGGGCGTCGGCGACCACGGGTGCGAGTACATGACCGGCGGCACGGTGGTGGTGCTCGGTCTGACGGGGCGCAACTTCGCGGCGGGGATGAGCGGCGGGGTGGCGTACGTGTTCGACGAGGACGGCGGGTTCGCCGCGCGGTGCAACCCCGACACGGTGACCCTGGAGGCGCTCGACGACGACGATCGGCACGGGCTGCGCGCGCTGGTGGAGGAGCACGCGGCGCGCACCGGGAGCCCGAAGGCGAGGGCGCTGCTGGCGCGCTGGGCCGAGTCGGCGGGGCGCTTCGTGAAGGTGATGCCCGAGGAGCTGCGCAAGGCCCTGGCGGCGCAGCGGGCGAGGGTCGAAGGCACGGCGTCGGCCGGGGCGAGGGCGTAGCGATGGGACGACCGCGAGGGTTTCTGGAGATCCGCCGATCGAAGGCGGAGGCGCGGCCGGTGGCCGAGCGGGTGTTCGACTGGCGCGAGCTCGACCTGGCGCCCGCGGAGCCTGCGCTGCGCGAGCAGGCGGCGCGGTGCATGGACTGCGGGGTGCCCTTCTGCATGGGGGGCGTCGCCCCGGCGGTGCAGACGGGCTGTCCGCTGGGCAACCTCATCCCGGACTTCAACGACCTGGTGATGAGGGGTCGCTGGGCCGAGGCCTCGGCGGAGCTGCACGCGACCAACAACTTCCCCGAGGTGACCGGGCGGGTGTGCCCGGCGCCCTGCGAGGGGAGCTGCGTGCTGGCCCTGGCGAGCGTGCCCGCGGAGGGCGGCCGTGCGGCGCCGGGGCCGGTGACCATCAAGGCCATCGAGCGCGAGGTCGCCGACCGGGCGATGGCGGACGGCAGCGCGCTGGCGCCTCGGGTGTCGGCGGTGCGCAGCGGGCGGCGCGTGGCGGTGGTGGGCTCCGGGCCGGCGGGCCTCGCGTGCGCGCAGCAGCTGGCGCGGCGGGGCCACGACGTGACCGTGTACGAGCGCGAAGCCCGGGTGGGGGGGCTGCTGCGCTACGGCATCCCGGACTTCAAGCTGGAGAAGGCGGCCCTCGACGCGCGGGTGCGGCAGATGACCGCCGAGGGGGTGGTGTTTCGCACCGGCGTGGGGGTAGGCGAGGACGTGTCGGGCGAGACGCTGCGCGCGGGCCATGACGCCGTGGTGCTGTGCGGCGGGGCGATGGTGGCGCGGGCGCTGGAGGCGCCGGGCGTGGCGATGGAGGGCGTGGTGCAGGCGATGGTCTTCCTGACGCAGCAGAACCGCCGGGTGGCGGGCGACCTGGTGCCCGACCGCGACGCCGTGCTGGCGACCGGCCGTCGGGTGGTGGTGCTCGGCGGCGGGGACACGGGCTCGGACTGCGTAGGCACGGCCCTCCGGCAGGGCGCGCGGAGCGTCACTTCCTTGGAGCTGATGCCGCGGCCGCCGGACGAGCGCGCGGCGGGCAACGCGTGGCCCGCGTGGCCGATGGTGTTTCGCACGTCGAGCTCGCACGAGGAGGGCGGCGCGCGGGACTTCGGGGTGATGACGAAGCGCGTGCGGGCCGACGCCCACGGCCGCGTGGAGGCCCTGGAGGTGGTGCGCGTCGAGCGGCGCGGCGAGGCGCTGGTGGAGGTCGAGGGGAGCGGGCACGACATCCCGTGCGAGCTGCTGCTGCTGGCGATGGGCTTCGTGGGCTCGTCGCGCGAGGGCCTGCTGTCGCAGCTGGGCGTCGGGCTCGACGGGCGCGGCAACGTGGTGGCGGACGACCACGCGACCACGGCGCCGGGGGTCTTCGTGGCGGGGGACATGCGAAGGGGTGCCTCGCTGGTGGTGTGGGCCATCGCCGAGGGGCGCCGCGCGGCCGAGCGGGTGGACGCCTGGCTCGAACGCGCGCCTGGGTCGTAGTCCCTCGCCGCACGAGGGGTGGTGGGGCGGCTGGAGCGCCCACCCGCGCCCGCAGTCACCGGCCTCGCCGATCGAGGGGAGCACCCACCCACGCCCGCAGTCCCCGGCCTCGCCGATCGAGGGGAGCACCCACCCACGCCCGCAGTCCCCGGCCTCGCCGATCGAGGGGAGCACCCGCCCACGCCTGCAGTCCCC
>CAIOSS010000022.1 GCA_903860995.1 uncultured delta proteobacterium
CGGGTTGGCACGGGCTGTTCGGGCTGGGACGAGTGAGGATCGCAACCGCACGGTACCGTTGCTCTTTTGCACTCTGGTTTGGTTACTTACTGGGCGCTGAAGGCGTACTCGGGATACTCTAGTGGTATGAATAGGGTAACCACGCAGGCGCTCTCCAGCGGCAGTGCTCGACAATCCTGTGGACGCCAAACAGCGCTCCGCCTCAGTTCGGCACCGTGCAGGCGCGCTTGCTTTGCCGCCGAAGACCGTGTAGCAGCTACCACGCAGCAACAGTGTAGCGCTGACACTGTAGCAATGTCCGCCAGTGCCAAAGTGCAACGTTGCGGCACTGCAGGCCGTGTGGCTCAAGCCGATCCCCGAAGGCGATGACGAGCGCGCGGTCTCGTTCACATCGAATACCGTGGCGGTTGCGCCGGCGGGGACCGTTGCCTCCCGCCCTGCGCCGTCACTGAGTGCGTTGAATGAGGACGATGACTAGCCGAATTCTGCCCCGCCTGGGCCCCAGCCAGGTTTTCGACGACTCGGGGCCTGGCCCGGGCTCCCACTGTCAGAGTCACCGTGCCGGCTGCCCCGGGCCACGCAGGTGCCTCCGGTGGCCGCGAAGGCGCAGGCCTGGCCCGCCGCGCACGCGTCGCGGATGCCCCACGGGTCGCAGGCCCCGCCGGCGACGGCCGCGCGGCAGCTGTCGCCGAAGCGCGTGTGCACGCACGCCAGCCCGGCGTCGCAGGGGGAGCCCTCGTCGCGGCAGTCGGCGCCGCGGGTGCCGGTGCGCAGGCAGGTGTTGGCGCCGTCGAGCCACTGGCACACCGAGCCTTCGCCGCAGACGCCGCGGGCGTCGGGGCCGCAGGGCGCGCCGTCGGGGAGGGCCGTGCGGCAGAAGCCCGCGGCGCAGCGCAGCCCGGCGTCGCAGTCGGGGTCTTCGTCGACGCGGCAGCGGGTGTCGAGCGCCCCGTCGGCCACGCAGCGGGGCATCGCGGGCGTGCCGGTGGAGAGGCACGACGAGCCCACGGCGCAGGCGTTGGCGCGCACCTCGGGGTCGCACGCGGCCCCGACGGCCACCTCGGGGAGCTCGGTCACGGTGAGGGCGTAGGTGCCCTGCGGCACGATGGGGTCTTCGCCGAAGTTGCCCGACACGATGATGAAGAAGGCGACGCCCATGGTGACCCGGGCGGTGAGCATCTCGGAGGCGCGCGGTCGCATCGCGGCGCTGCGCGCGACGTTGTTGTTGCACCCGATGGGGCGCTCGCCCGGGAGCAAGGCGAAGCACTCCGCCTGCGCCGAGAGCACGGTGTCGAAGTCCGCGTCGGTGCCGGGGTCGTCGACGCTCACCCGCACCCGGCCGGAGATGCGCGGCACGTAGCGGTGCGCGACCTGGTACTGCCCCTCGTTGATCTCGCTCTGCACGCAGGTGGGCGGCAGCGACGGGGTGCGCGACGCCGCGCGGTTGTCGGCCGTGTAGCGCAGCACCCCGCCGTCGGCCGCGCCGCGGGCGTTGAGGTCGACCACGGCGGTGACGAGGCAGGCGGCGGGTCGAGGCCGGTCGAGCGGCACGTCGCGGCCGGCGTCGAGGCCCGTCGCGCCGTCGGGGCGGGCGCCGTCGGGGAGCGGGCCCGCGTCCATCGCCGAGGGGGCGTCGAAGGGGACGCCGGTGTCTTCGCCGCCCGCGTCGGGGGGGCTGGTGCTGGGGCAGCCCACCAGCAGCGCGCCCAGGGTGACAGCGGCGCTCAGGGAGGCCATGGGGGGGCGGCGAGTGGTCGGTAGGGGCATCGCTCCTCCGATTGGGGAAGCGGTGCGCGAGCGTCAATCGTGTGGCGTGGTGCCACGCTGACCTCCGACGCGCGGTCGCACCCCCCTAAACTCCCCCCTTGTCCCTCGCGGCGCTCCCGCCGACCATCGGCCTCATGCGTCTCGCGCCTGCGCTCGTGCTGTGCACCGTCTTCGCCTCGATGGGCTGCCGCTCGCGCCGCCGTCGCCACCGCCCCCTCGCCCCGCGGCCCCCGTCGGTCTCCGCCCGCCTGGAGGTGCTCGACCGGGCCCGCCTCGCCGACCACGCCTACGGCCGCGTCGGCGACCTGCGCCTCGTCGCCGGGGACGTCGCCCTCACCGTCGCCGCCCGCCCCGACGCGCCCGGCCACCGCCCCATGATGGGCGCCGTCGTCGACGCCGACCGCGGCCCCGACGACCTCCCCGACCCGCTGCTCTGGTGGCGCCCGACCTGGCTCGACGCCGCCGCGCGCCCGCACCCCATGGTCGCCGCGGTGGTCGACCTCGCGCGCTGCGCCAACGGCAGCACCGGCGTCGTGCGCACGGCCACCGTCGACGGCGTCGCGCTGCGCAGCCACCTGTGCGTGGCGGGCCCCGGGCGCTTCCGGGTGCACACCACGGCGAGTGACCTTCCCCCGGGCGCGACCCTCGCGGATGACATCAACCCCGGCAGCGCCGCGGTGCGCGTCGAGGGCCGCGACGAGTCCTGGGAGGGCGAGGCGCCCACGACCTGGGTGGAGCTCACCGAGCACGGCACCACCCTGCGCTTCGAGGCGACCGGCGCCACCGTGGCGCGGCGCAGCCTCGTGCACATCGCGAGCGAGACCTTCCCCGCGGCGGTCACCTGGCTCGCCGAGGGGGCGAGCAGCGACCGCACGCTCACGGTGCGCGCGGCCGACCCCGTGACGCCGGCGCCGATGAGCAGCCCCGGCACGCTGCGCCTCGCCTTCAACGACCCCACCGGGGCCGACGTCCCGGTGCACGTGATGTTCGCGCGCGCCAGCGGGGCGGACCCGGTGCCCGCGCTCGGGCCCGGGGCGCACGGCTTCGCCTCGGGGCGCTCGGTGTACCTCCTCGACGGCCACGGGGACGTGTCGCTCCCGCCCGGGGAGTACCGCGTCACGGCCTCGCACGGCACCGGCTGGACGCTCCACCGCGCCACCGTCACCCTCACCGCCGGCGCCGTCGTCGAGGCCCGCGGCACGTTGCGCTCGGTGGTGCCGCCGGGCTGGGTCGCCGCGGACCTGCACCTCCACTCCTCCCCGTCGCCCGACTCGCGGGTGACGCTGGCCGAGCGCGTGGGCTCGCTCGTCTGCAACGGCGTCGACTTCGCGGTCGCCACCGACCACAACCGCATCACCGACCTCCGCCCCGCCGTGCGCGCCGCGGGCCTCGACGGCGTGCTGGTCACCGCCATCGGCGACGAGATCACCAGCGCGGGGAGCGCCCTCTGGGGGCACTTCAACGCCTTCCCCCTCGCGCCCGTGGGCGAGGCCGTGGCGCCCGAGGACGCCGTCCCGCCCTACTACGACCTCGACCCGCGGGCCCTCTTCGCCGGGGCGCGCGCTGCGGGCGCGAGCATCATTCAAGTGAACCACCCGCGGATGCCGCCGGGCATCGGGTACTTCGACCTCACGGGCTTCGACGCGACCACCGGGCGGGCGCGCGACAGCTTCGCGGAGGGCTTCGACGCCGTCGAGGCCTTCAACGGCATCTGGCTGGAGACCCCCGCGAAGGTGCGCGAGGGGGCGATGGACATGGTCGGCCTCGCGCGCCGCGGGATGCGCGTGACCACGACGGGCAACAGCGACTCGCACCGGCTGGTGTACGAAGAAGCGGGCTACCCCCGGACCTGGGTGCGCGCCGCGCCGGGCGACCGGGCGACGCTGGGCGAGCGGGTGTTCGCGGCCATCGCGCGGGGCGAGACCGTGGCGAGCTCGGGGCCGCTGGTGATGATGGAGCTGCTCAACGACGGGCACGAGGGCGACCTCGTGGTGCACATCGTGGTGACGGCGCCGGCGTGGGTCCCGGTCGAGCGGGTGGAGCTGTGGCAGGACGACGTGGTGGCCCGGCACTGGAACGTCAACGCCCCGGTGACCGACGGCGTGCGCTTCGAGACCACCACCGTGCTGCGCTTCGACCGCGACGTGGTGGTGAGCGCGTGGGCCGAGGCCACGGCGCCGCTGCCCGACGTGCTGCCCTACCGCGACGCGCGCGCCATCGGCTTCACCAGCCTGCGGTACATCGACCGCGACGGCGACGGGCGGGTGAGCATCGCCCCGCGGCCGTAGCACCCACCGCGGGCGCGCCCCGTGCCATCATCCCGCGATGCGTCGCCGGTGGTGGCTTCTGGGGATGGGGTGCCTCGCGCAGTGCGGATCCTCCGAGCGCCCGCCCCCGGCCGGGAGCATCGACTTCACCGTCGACGCCGGGCCCCCGATCCCCGCCGAGCCGTGCACCTTCACCGGGGTGGTGTGCGACGGGCAGACCCCCTACCGCTGCGCCGCGTCGGGCGGGCGCGACTACCTCCCGGGCTGTTCGGGCGAGCGGCCGTTCTGCGTGGCGGGGGGCTGCGTGGCGTGCCCGCCCGCGGCGGTGCGGTGCAGCCCCGAGCGCCCCGCGCAGCCCGAGCGCTGCGCCGCCGACGGCAGCGGGTGGGCGGCCCTCGC
>CAIOSS010000023.1 GCA_903860995.1 uncultured delta proteobacterium
ACCGCCGGTGCGAGAGCGGGTGATGAAGTCGTAGTCGAGGAGCGAATACGGCGCCCCGTAAGAGGGCGTCGCGCCGTGGCAGGCCCCGCAGGCGCGCGCGACGGTGCCGCGCACCTCGGCGTCCCACTGCGCGCGGTCGGGCACGCACACCGGGCCGGCGTCGGGCGTCGCGGTCGTCGCGTCGCCGCAGCCCGCGGTCATGGTCAACAGCGCGCAGGCCGCCAGCAGGAGTCTCATCGCGTCACGCTTCATGGACCGCGAGTATGCACGGCCGATCGCGGAATGCTGTCGCCGCGTGGCGACACCCCGTGTGGAAGATTCGCCGCAATGAGCACCGTCGTGCTGGCGCTGGCGGGCGCTCGCTTCGGGTATGGTGCGCGCCCTGTCATGACCCACAAGCCACGCGAAGCGATCCCCCTGCCCGACCCGACGCCCCTGGTGCCCCCGGATGACCTCGCCGAGCGCCTCGCGGCCCTCGGGGTCACGCTCGAGCCGGCGGCGGTGGCGCGCCTCGGCGACTACCTCGCCCGCCTGCTCGCGATGAACGAGCACATGAACCTGACGGCCATCAAGGACCCCGCGGAGGCCTGGACGCGCCACGCCCTCGACGCCCTCACGCTGGTGCCGCTGCTCGCCGAGCTGAAGTCGGGCGCGCGGGTGGTCGACGTGGGCTCCGGGGGCGGCGTGCCGGCGATTCCGCTGGCCATCGCGCGGCCCGACCTGCGGCTGACGCTCATCGACGCCACGCAGAAGAAGGCGGCCTTCCTGACGGCTGTGGCGAAGGCGCTGGGGCTGTCGAACGTGACCGTGCGGGCGCAGCGGGCCGAGCTCGTCGGCATGGCCGAGCTGCGCGGGGTCTTCGACGTGGCGACGGCGCGCGCGGTGGGCCGCATCGCGATGCTGGCGCCGCTCATGGCGCCGCTGGTGAAGCCGGGCGGCCGGGTGATGATGATCAAGGGCCAGCGCGCCGACGAGGAGCTCGAGGAGGCCACGCTGGTGCTGGCCGAGGCCAACTGCACCCACGAGCGCACCGTCGAGACCCCCACCGGGCGCATCGTGGTGCTGCGCCTCGGCCCCGCGCAGCCCCGGGCGCCGAAGCGGCGGTAGCGGTCAGGTCCAGGCCCGGCCGCGCTCGACGGCGGCCACGGCGCGCTCGATGGTCGCCTCGTCGAGGGTGCCGTCGCCCGCGCGCTCCAGCGCCGCGCGCATCTCCGGGCTCGCGCAGCCCTCCGCCGCCACGCGGATGCGCGTCAGGCCCTCCTCGCCGTCGAGCGAGCGCAGGGCCATCGCCGCCGCGATGCGGTGCTCGATGGGCGAGCGCACGTCGTCGAGCAGCGCCTCGGCCTCGCGCCGCGAGAGCCCCACGTCGCGGTAGCCCTTCGTCGGGTCGACCACCCGCGCCACCTCCGCCTGCCACTGCGCCACCGGGCGACCGCGCCGCTCCAGGATCACCGCCCGCGCCATCAGCGCCTCGTGTTCGGCGTTGGCCGCGAGGGCGCCGTTGACCCGGTGCTGCAGCGCCGCGAGGAGCTCCGGGCGCTTGGAGACGGCGCTGTTCCAGATGACCTCGGTGTGGCCGTCGCGGTAGTAGAGCATCGGGTCGCCGCCGTTCTCGCCGACGCCGCTGAGCTCGGCGAAGGGCACGAAGCGGGTCTTGAAGGCGCCGCGCAGGGTGATGCCGTCGGTGCCCACGCGCAGCTCGATGGGGCGCGTGCTCACCACCCCCATCGCTCCGAAGATCAGCGCCAGCGGGCCCGCGAGGATCGTGGCGATGGGCAATCCCGTCGCGACGAGCAGGAGCCCCAGGTAGAAGCCGATGTAGCTCCCGAGGGCCACGCCGCCGAGGCCCCCGAGGGCCTGCTTGAGCAGCGCCCGCGCGGGGAAGCGCAGGGCGCGGCGCCCGGCGTCGAGGCCCACCCGGTCGAGCAGGGCGTCGGCCTCCGCCATGGAGTCAACCGCGGCGTCGAGCACCGTGCCGCCGAGGAGCGTGAACTGCACCCGCGGGGGGTCGCCCGGGATGGCCATCATCTCGGCGATGTCGCCGCGCTCGAAGCGCATCGCGCGCGCCCCCGCGCCGAGGGTGACCCCGCGGTCGTCGACGGACATCGGGCCGTCGATCACGCGCCCCGCCCAGAGCCACGACGCGAGCCCGAGCAGCGCCGCCCCGAGGGGGACGAGCGCCACGGGCACCACGCCCGTGAGCGCGACGGCCGCGGTGAGCACCGCCAGCACCCCGAGCGCCTGCGCCCAGCGCACACGGCGCACGGAGACGCGGGTGCCCGGCACCGTCAGCGGGGGCACGGGCGCCGGCGGATCCATCGGGTCAGCGCACCCGGAGGACGACCATGCCGGTGGACAGGCCCGACGCGCGGCAGGGCTTCAACACGGCGTCGCAGAGGTCGCGCGCGGGCGCCCCGGGGCTCTGGGCGAGCACGGCGGCCATGGCGCCGATGGAGCGCATGCCGAAGCCGTCGCGGCTGCCGAGCACGAAGAGGTCGCCGCGGCTGAGGCGCTCGGTGGTGACGAGCATCCCGCCGTGGGTGATGCCGGGGGTGCGGTGCGCGTGGTTGAGGAGGCGCTGCGGCTCGCCGTTGCGGGCGCGGTAGACCCGCATGCCCGCGGAGATGGCGATGTGCGCCTGGTCGCCCACGATGACCATCGCCACCAGTTGGGCGTCGAGGGCGAGGTGCGGCTCGATGAGCACCGAGCGAAGCCGGCCGAGGGCCGCCGCGCCCGCGCCGACCGCGCGCTCGAGGGCGGTGAGCCCCTTCTGCCCGTCGCCGAGGCTCTCCTCCAGGGTGACCCGGACGGTCTCGGCCACCTGGCTCCAGAGCCGCGCCGGGGCGACCGGGCTGATGACGGCGAACACGGGGTGCTTCGGCGAGGCCCACGCGATGTCCTTCGCGAGGGAGGCCGCGCGCACCGCCGACGGGGATGATCCGACCGCAACCTCCAGGCCCATGCGATGGCCACCATGGTTGGCAGACCTGGGCGGCGGTTGCAACGCCCGACGTCACCGCGGCGCGAAGCCGAAGGTGGTGCCGTCGTCGGCGAAGAAGCTCCAGGGCTCGGCGGTCATCGCGCGGAAGGCGCCGCCGCCCGCCCTGAACCCTCCGCGCCGACGAGGAGGTTGTCGGCGGTGCTCGAGCGCACGACCATCCAGGGCGACACCTGCGAGGTGGAGACCATCACCCGGAGACCAGGCCGGCCGCCCTCAGCGCGCCCGCGTCGGGCGGAACGACTCCAGCAGGAAGTCGCGGAAGGCCTTCACGCGCCGCGGGACGTGCTTCGTCGCGGGGTACACCAGCCAGATGGGCGACATGGGCATCTCCCACTCCGGGAGCACCCGCACGAGGCGCCCCTCGTCGACGTCGACCGCGCCGCTGAAGTTGGGCAGCGGCCCGACGCCCGCCCCCGCCCGCAGCGCCGAGCGGATGAACGCGAACTCGTTGCCGCCGATGCGCCCCTCGGCCTCGACCCGCACGACCTCCTTCCCGGGCCCGGCGAGCACCCACTCCGAGCGCCCGTCCTTCGGGCGAAACAGCACCATCGCGTGCCCCGCGAGCTCGGCGGGCGTGCGGGGCGCGGGGCGCCGGGCGAGGTACCCCGGCGACGCGAAGAGCTGCACGTTTCCGTTGGTGAGCTCGCGCGCCACCATCGCCGGGTCGGTGACCCGCGGCGTCGCCCGCAGCGCGAGGTCGAAGCCCTCGGACATGAGGTCGACCATGCGCGCCGAGAGGTCGACCTCCACCCGCAGCCCCGGGTGCCGCGCCGTGAAGCGGATCATCAGCTCGCCCAGCGAGGCCTCGGCGAAGTCCCCCGGGGCCGTGAAGCGCAGCAGGCCCTTGAGCTCACCCGGGCGGTCGCCGATGGTGCACGCCGCCTCGCGCAGCCCCGCGAGGTGCGGCGAGGCCTGCGTGTAGAGCGAGTGCCCCTCGGCGGTGAGCGTCACCCGGCGGGCGCCCCGCTCCAGCAGCCGCGCCCCGAGGGCGTCTTCGAGGCGCGTGAGCGAGCGGCTCACCGTGGACTTCGGCACCCCCCGGCGCAGCGCCGCGGCGGTGAGCGAGCCCGCCTCCACCACGTCGACGAACACCACCAGCAGGTCGAGGGAGGGCAGCGTTGCGCTCATGCAACGAATGCTCTTACACGGGCCGATCGTTGCGCAAGGGGCAACGAGACGGTGGTGCATCGTCCCACGGAATCGGGGGTGTCGGCCCGTGGTAGCGTCGCGGCCCCGTCTTCGCTGGAGGTCCGAATCGATGTTGAAGCCTGACGCCGCGGTCGCGTTCTGCGAGCAGACCTGGGAGGCCGAGATCCTCCCGGTCATCCACGACTACATCCTCATCCCGAACAAGTCGCCCGCCTTCGACGCCGACTGGAAGGCTCACGGTCACATGGACCGCGCGGTCGCCCTGCTCGAGGGCTGGTGCCGCGCGCAGAAGATCCCCGGGCTCACGGTGGAGGTCGTGCGCCTCACCAACGAGCAGGGGCGCGAGCGCACGCCGGTGATCTTTATGGAGATCCCCGCGACGGGCGGCGCGGAGGGCGACACGGTGCTGCTCTACGGTCACCTCGACAAGCAGCCCGAGATGACCGGCTGGCGCGAGGGCCTCTCTCCCTGGGCGCCCGTGCGCGAGGGCGACCGGCTCTACGGGCGCGGCGGGGCTGACGACGGATACGCCACCTTCGCGTCGCTGGCGGCGCTGCGGCTGCTGCACGAGCAGGGGCTCCCGCACGCGCGCTGCGTGGTGCTCATCGAGGCCGACGAGGAGAGCGGCAGCACCGACCTCCCGGCGTACATCGACCACCTCGCGGCGCGCATCGGGCAGCCCTCGCTGGTGGTGTGCCTCGACTCCGGCTGCGCCAACTACGACCAGCTCTGGATCACCACCTCGCTGCGCGGCCTGCTGGGCGGCACGCTGCGGGTCGACGTGCTGCGCGAGGGCGTGCACTCGGGCGACGCGAGCGGCGTGGTGGCGTCGAGCTTCCGGGTGGCGCGGCAGCTGCTCTCGCGCATCGAGGACGAGGCCACCGGGCGCATCAAGCTCGACGCGCTGCACGTGCCGGTGCCCGCCGCGCGGCAGGCGCAGGCCGAGGCCGCGGCGGCGTCGCTGGGCGAGGTGATCTGGGGGAAGTTTCCCTTCGTGAGGGGAATGGTTCCGATGGGGTCGACCGGGGCCGAGCGGGTGCTCAGCCGCACGTGGCGCCCGACGCTCTCGGTGACCGGCGTGGAGGGCATGCCCTCGCTCCAGAACGCGGGCAATGTGTTGCGCCCGTACACGAGCTTCAAGCTGTCGGTGCGGCTGCCGCCGGGCGTCGACCCCGCGCGCGCGACGGTTGCGGTGAAGGAGGCGCTGGAGCGCGATCCGCCGTACGGGGCGCGGGTG
>CAIOSS010000024.1 GCA_903860995.1 uncultured delta proteobacterium
CCCCATCACCATCCTCGCCACCGAGCCCCGCGCGCCGTACCCGTCCCCGTCCGCGTCGGGATACACCGTGCGCGTCGCGCCCTCGTCGATCAACCCGTTGCAGTTGTCGTCGCGCCCGTTGCACGCCTCGGTCTGGTTGGGCCGCACGTTCCGGTCCGCGTCGTCGCAGTCCGCACCCGCCACGACCATCCTCGCAGCATCCACCCGGGTGTTCTGCGGGTCGCAGGTCGTCGGCGCCGCCCCGCTGAACCGGTTGGTACAGCGCAGGCCCACGAAGGTGTCGCTGTCGCCGTCACCATCCCCGCTCGCCCCCGCGATGGTGCATGGATCGCAGTCCTCGTCGTGCCCCGCCGCGTCACACACCTCCGCTCGGCCCGGGTATCGCGTCGGGTCGGCGTCGTCGCAGTCGTCCCCGCCGCACGCGCCCGAGCGGTGGCCATCGCGGTCGGCGTCGGGGCACCCGTCAGCGCAGCGGTCGCCCGCCTCGTCGCAGGTCTGCGCGCCCGTGCAGGGACCCGCCGCGGCCGACACGCAGCCCCGCGCATTCGCGCCCGGCGCTCCCATGGAGCACCGTTCGATGCCGTTGCAGAAGAGGCCGTCCGAGCAGTCGGCGTCCATCACGCATCCCTGCGCCGCGCCGTCACTGCCGATGTCGGTGGCCACGTCCACGGACACGTCCGACGCGACGGCGACGTCCGTTCCGCCGTCGGTCGCCGCAGCGCCTCCCGTACAGCCACTCAGCCACGCGACGAGCACGACCGCGACGGTTGCCTTCCCCAAGGGCGGATGCTTCATGCCCGCGAAGCTACACCGGGCGCAGGGATGTCACTGCATCACCCGGCGGCAAAGGCAAAGTCGCCCGGGGTTTCCGCTCGCGGCGGGGTCGCTGGCGAGGCCCCGATTCGGCGCTGGGCCAGCGGCTCGGCGCGACGCCCGCGCAGGTCGCGCTTGCGTGGGTGCTCAAGCGCTCGAAGCTGATGCTGCCGATCCCATGCACCTCGAAGGTAGACCACCTCGAACAGCACGTCGCCCGCGCGCGCGCGACGCTCAGCGACCAGGAATTCGCGACGCTCGACGAGCTGGGCCGCCGCGCGGGCTAAGGGACGCCGGCCGTCACGGGTCACCCTCCAGGGTGACCACCACGCTCCCGCGCTTGTGCCCGCTGTCGACGCGGGCGTGCGCCTCGGCGATGCGGGACAGCGGCATCGACGCGTCGATCACCGCCCGATACAAGCGCTCGCGTGCCTCCCTTCAGGGGCATTCGTAGCGCCGCGCCGTGCACCTTCGCTGGCCACCCGCCACGGTCGATGGCACACGTCGTCCACGATGGGACGATTCGACGACCGCGCCACCCGGCCCACCCGCGGACCTGCGGACCTCCTGCGCTGGCGGCTCGACAAGCTCCGCGGCGTCGGGGCCGCCCGGGTGAAGGACGAGATCACCGGCGCGCCGCTGCGCCCCAACGACGGCAGCGCGCTGCGCGACCTGCCCGCCTCGCTCACCTGGATCGGCCACGCCAGCTTCGTCCTGCGCCTCGGCGGGCGAGTGACGGCCATCGACCCCATCTGGTCGGAGCGCATCCACGGGGTCGTGCGGCGGCTGGTGGCGCCGGGCGTCGCGCTGGAGGACGTGCCCCGCATCGAGACGGTGCTCGTCTCCCACAACCACTTCGACCACCTCGACGTCCCCACCCTCCGGCGCATCGGACCGTCGGCGCGCTACCTCGTCCCCCTCGGCAACGCTGGGGTGCTGCGCGAGGCCGGGCTCTCCGACGTCGTCGAGCTCGACTGGTGGGAGACCCACCGCGAGGGCGACGTCGAGTACACCCTGGTGCCGGCGCGGCACTGGTCGATGCGCATGCCGTGGACGCGCAACGAGATGCTCTGGGGCGGATGGGTCATCCGCTCGCCCGAGGGGGTCGCGTACCACTCGGGCGACACCGCCGCCTTCGAGGGCTTCGCGGAGATCGGCCGACGCTGCGGGCCCATCGACTGGGCCATGCTCCCCGTCGGCGCGTACGAGCCACGGTGGTTCATGGAGCCGCAGCACATGAACCCCGACGACGCGGTCGCGGCCTTCGAGGCGCTGGGCGCGCGCACCTTCGTCGCGATGCACTGGGGCACCTTCAAGCTGACCGACGAGGCGCTGCACCTGCCGCCCGCGCGCACCCGCGAGCTCTGGCAGGGGCGGGGCCTCGACCCGGCGCGGCTGTGGATCCTCGACGTCGGCGAGACGCGCGGGCTCTGAGCCGGCCGCGGCGAGGGAGGTTGCGTCCGGTGAGCGTCGGCGGCGGCGCCCGCTCCGAAGCCCAGACGCCGACCGCCGCGCTTGACCCCCCGCGCGATCGGTCTACAAGCTCCCCGCCCCCCTATTTCGACCGAACCAACGATGGGTGATCCGCCGTGTCCATGGACCGTCTTTCTGCACACCTCGACCGCGGCTGGGACCTCCTCGGTCAGGGTGACTCCCGCGGCGCCCGCACCAGCGCCCGGCGCGCCCTGGAGATCGACCGCGACTCCCCCGAGGCGCACAACCTCCTCGGCCAGGCCGCCGCGCGCGAGGGCGACGCCGACGATGCGCTCGAACATTACAAGCAGGCGTACTCCCTCGACGACGGCTACGTCGACCCGATGCTCAACGCCGCGGAGGTGCTCATCCACCCGATGGCGCGCTTCGACGAGGCCATCGCGCTCTGCGACGAGGTGCTGGAGTTCGCCGAGGTGAAGGAAGAGCGCGCCGACGCCGTGCTCCTGAAGTTCGACGCGCTCCACGCGATGGGCCAGGACGACGCCGCGCGGGCCCTGCTCGACGACCTCCCCGAGGGCCCCTACGAGGCGCCCTTCACGGGCTACCTCGTGGGGCGCGCATGGTTCGAGGCCGGGGAGTTCGCCCGCGCGTCGACGCTGCTCACGGAGGCCGTCACCGCCGAGCCCGAGAACGCCGACGCGCACTACTACCTCGCGATGACGCGCGACCGACTGCGCGACTGGAAGGGCGCGACGCTGTCCTTCCTCGAGGCGCGCGAGCTCGACCTGCGGGTGCCCGCGCCCCCGTGGTCGCCCTCCAAGGACGTCTTCCACCGCACCGTCGAGCGGGCCCTCGCGGCGCTCGAGCCGGAGGTGTCGGCCGCCCTGGAGGGCGCCCTGGTGCTGGTCGCCGACGTGCCCGGGATGGAGGTCGTGGCCGACGGCGTCGACCCGCGCGCCTCGGTGCTGGTCGAGGGCATCGGGGGCGACGACGCCGAGGCCGTCACCGAGGGTCCGCGCTCGTTCGTGCGGGTGTTCGTCTATCAGCGCAACGTCGAGCGCAACTGCGGCGGGCTGGAGCAGCTCGAAGACGAGATCAGCAGCCAGGTGGCCGAGGAGGTGCGCCACCTCCTGCACGGCCCCGCCGCCGAGGACGACCAGGCGCTCCCGTCGGGCGAGCCCAACTGATCAGAGCGCCGGGGCGGGGGCCCTCCCCGCCGTCGTCCCCGATGGGGCGCTGACCGTCACCCCTCGTCGGGGCGGTCGCGCTCGCGCAGGTCGTGCTTGACCATGAGTCGCTGGAGGTGCCGGCGGTCGATGCCCGAGGTGCGCGCGGCTGCCGACACGTTGCCGTGGTGCACCTTGAGCAGGTCGGTGAGGTAGGTCTTCTCGAAGATCTCGGTCCAGATCTCCTTGGCGTCGTGGAAGGGCAGGTCGGTGCGGATCTCGTGGCCGCCGACCTGCGACACGCCGCCCGTGGGTGACAGCACCGTCGCGTCGGGGCCGAGCACCGCGAAGCGCTCGACGAGGTTGCGCAGCTCGCGCACGTTGCCAGGGAAGTCGTAGTGCTGGAGCAGCTCCATCGCGCGCGGGTCGAGCGGGCTGTACCCCGTGAGGCCCTGGGCGGCGCGGCGGCGGCCGAGGTCTTCGAGCACCGTCTCGACCAGCAGGGGAACGTCCTGGAGGCGCGAGCGCAGCGGCGGGAGCTTCACCACCACCGACGAGAGCCGGTAGTAGAGGTC
>CAIOSS010000025.1 GCA_903860995.1 uncultured delta proteobacterium
CCTCGGCGAGGGCCTCCGCGGCGGGCGCCGCAAGGCCGACGCGGGTGCCCTCGTGGCGATCGGGGGCGCGCGGCGGGGCCTTCAACACCAGCGATTGCAGCTTCATCCCGGCGACCAGCGCCCCGTCCGCGGGGCGCGCGCCGAACATCGCGGGCGACAGCATCAGGGCCCGGGTCGACTCTCGCACGGGCACGGGCTTCACCCGCGCGACCGGGCGCCGCACCACGGTCTCCTGCGCGACGAGCTCGCCGCTGAAAAGGTCGTCCGGGGGTACCACCACCGCGGCCGCGGGCGGGGGCGCCTCGGGGAGCTCGGCCTCGGGGAGCATCAGGTCGTCGGTGAACTCGGGCTCCTGCGGCACCGCGACCAGCCAGGTGGCATCGTCGAAGGCTTCGTCCTCCGGGGGTGGAGCGACGGACTCGGCGGTGCCCTCGGCGAAGCCCTCGCGCGCGAGGTGGCGGAAGGCCGGGAGGGCGTCGACGGTGGTGGTCGCGGACGGCGCCTCGAAGCTGCGGGCGTCGACGGGATCCGCGGGCGATGGCGCCGCGATGGGCTCCGGTCGCACGAGGCCCTCGTTGAACATCCACGGCGTGGGTACCGACGCCCGGAGGTTCATCGACGACGGCCCGAGGTCGGCGAGCAGCGCCGAGGGCAGGCGCATCATGGGCTTCGAGTGGCCGTCGTCGCGGTCCCTCGCGCGGGCGTCGGGGGCCTCGGCGAAGCGCGGCGGCGGCGCGAGCTCGGCGGCGGGCTCCCAGGTCACGCGGCGCAGGGCGGTGCGCAGGCGGTCGGCGTCGGCGTGGCGGGCGCGTGGGTCGAGCGAGAGGGCCTTCGCGAGCTCGTCGCAGAGGGCCGCGGGGAGGTCCGGGCGCATCGAGGCGAGCAGGCCGCGCACGGCGTCGGGGTGCTCCTCGACGGAGTGGGCCCAGCACTTCGGGCGCACCGGAAACGGGAAGGGCACGAGCATCGAGGCGAGCAGCACCCCGAGGGAGAACACGTCGCTCGCGGTGGACACGGCCTCCGGGTCGGCGAGCTGCTCGGGCGCGCGCGGGTCGGACATGAGTCTCGTGGGCGCCGGCGACCAGGCCACGCCGGGCAGGGCGGAGAGCGCGAAGTCCATCACGCAGACGTCCCAGCTGCCCGCCCCGGCGCCGCGGGAGAGCAGCACGCTCTCCGGGGACAGCAGCCCGTGGAGCACCGGGGCGCCCGCGAGCGCGCGCATCCGGTGGGCCACCGCGACCGCCGCGCAGGCGCCGTCGAAGAGGGCGCGCACCTCGGCGAGGTCGGGCCAGCGCAGGGCGGCGTCGTGCTCGTCGATCCACGCGCGGAGGCTGGCGCCCTCGGCGGGCTCGACGACCAGGAAGGGCACGTCGCCGTCGAAGCCGTAACCCTCCACCGGGACGATGGTGCTGTGCCGCAGCGGCTCCAGCGAGCGCACCACGGCCTCGATGCGCCCTCGCTGCTCCGCGGTTACGGGCGGTAGGCGCTTGAGCACCACGGGGGCGTTGCGGCGCTGGGTGTCGAGGCCGTCGACGCACTCCCCGAGGCCCCACCGATCGCGCTCGCTCACCCGCTGGAATCGATCGAGGGGAAGCGGGGGCATCGGGAGGGGACGGACACTCTTTCACGGATGCCGCGGCGCGCGCAATCCGCGGGCGCGCGTCACTGCACGGTGGTGCGCACGTCGGCGCAGCCCCAGCTCTCCATGGTGATCCGCACGTCGGAGGCGCCGGAGCGCGAGAGGTCGCCGCGGCGGCTGCGGATCTCCCAGGTGCGCCCGTTGGTCATGGTGAGCAGCGCGCCCGCGGCGATGGTCTGCTGCACGTCGAGGATGGGCGTGTCCGAGCCGCCGCTGAGCGAGCTGCCGATGATGGTGCCGAGCACCGCGACGGTGCCGAAGACCCAGCCGTACCCGTCAGCGTGCTGCGAGCCCATCGCCGCGCGGCCGGCGATCTCCATGAGCGCGCGCTGCGCCGCCGCGGCGTTGGAGGTGAGGAAGCACGAGTAGCTGATGGTGATGTTGGAGATGCTGCGGTAGAGGTC
>CAIOSS010000026.1 GCA_903860995.1 uncultured delta proteobacterium
GCCAGGGTCTCGGCCTCGGCTGGCGGCGTCACGCCCCGCTCGCTCAGCTGCCCCGCCCGGGCCGCGTTGCGCTGCGCAAGCCGCGCGCTCGCCTCGGCCTGCGCCCGCTGGGCCCGCGCCACCGCGACGCCGGTCTCCGCCGCCCGCAGGCGGTCGCGCAGGTCCGCCGTGTCGTAGGTCACCAGCGCCTCTCCTGCCGCCACGCGCTCTCCCCGCCGATGGTGCAGGCGCACCACGCGGCCCGCGATCTCCGCCCGCAGCGTAGCCTCCTGCCGCGCCGCGATGCGCCCGGTCGACACCGACGACACCAGGTCACGCACGCTTCCCCGGCGCACCTGCCACGCGCGCACCGAGAGCCCCGCGGCGGGCCGGCGCCTCTTCCAGATCACCCCCCCGGAGACGGCTGCCACGGCCACGAGCAGCCAGAGCCACCACCCGCTGCGCTTCCGTTTGAGGCCCTCAGCCACGGATCCCCCAGCGCGCGAGGATGGCGTCGAGCTCCTCGGGCGTCTCGCACGCCGCGCCGCGATCGTCCGCCGTCCACAGGGCGCCGCGGGGCATCAGGTCGCGCCCGCGAAACAGCACCGCGCGCATCCCCACCGCGCGGGCGCCCACGTAGTCCGCCGCCCACGAGTCGCCCACGTGCACCACGTCAGCCATCGGCACCCCGAGTCGCGCGACGGTCCAATCAAAGATCGCCCGGTCGGGCTTTTCCATCCCCAACGCTCCGCTGTCCGCCACCACGTCGAAGTCATGGGTCCAACCCATCTCCGCGATCAAGGCCTCCAGGGCCCCTTCGGAGTTGGAGATCACGCCCACGGGCACACCGCGCGCCTTGAGCGCCCGCACCCGCTCGATCATTCCCACGATCGGACGTCGCCACAAGTTGCGCCGCGGCTGTTCGGTGAAGAGCCACTCCGCCAGGGGCCCCACCGCGGACGCCTCGACCCCGGCGCACCGCAGCAGCGTCGCCATCAGCAGCACCCACGGGTGCCCGCCGAGGCCCTCCCCGATGGCCTCGTTGTACCGCCGCCACATCGCCGGGCGCGCGGCCTCGAGCGCGGCCACCGACGCCGTCACGCCGCGCTCGGCGAGGCGCTCTGCGAGCATCACGGTGTCCAGCTCCGCGAGGGTCTGTCCGAAGTCGAAGGTGACCGCGGGCATCGGGTCAGGACCCGCCGCGCGCGATGAGCGCCTCGCCCGCGCTCCCCTGCACCACCCATACGACGCCGCGGGTGCCGTCGGCGTCCCAGCAGCCCGTGCAGGTGCCGTCGCGTGCGCCCGCGCCGCGGGTCAACGCCGCGCCGCCCGCGCGGACGTCGGTCGCCATCGCGGCCTGCGGGCCCACGAACAGTTCACTGCGGAGCACCGTGACCGGCGCAGTGGGTGTCCACTGGAGCGACCAGCCCGCCGGGGTGCGAGCGACCCGAACCGACGACCCGCCGGGCAGCGCCCGCGTGGTGGCCGCGGGCCCCGGGAAGGCCGCCATGCGTCGGATGGTGGTGCGGTCGCCAAGGTCGATGACCCGGTCGCCTTCGGTCGCGGCGAGCGACTCCACCTCTTGCGGGTTCATCGGAATGACCGCGCCCTCGCGCACCAGGAGCACCGGCTGCCCGAGCGGCGCGGGGATGGTCACATCGCTCGGCCCCGGATGGGTCGTGCCGGTCCACCAGTGCACCCAGCTCCCCGGCGGGACATGCACCCTGCGGGTCGTCGCCCCGGCCGTGACGACCGGCGCCACGAAGAGGTCGTCACCCAGCAGGTAGGTCTCCGGGTCGAGGGCCGCCTCGGGGTGGTCGGGGAAGGCCACCGCGGCCGAGACGAGCGGCGGCACGCCCTCCCGCGAGGCGCGCTGGGCGTGTTCAATGAAGTAGGGAGTGAGGTCGTCGTGCAGCCGGGCGAGGCCCCGGTAGATGCGAGTGGCCTCGGCGTCATAGGCCCATGGGTTGTGCGAAGTGCCGGCCCCGCCGAGTTGCATGAAGGGGCTGAGCGCGGTGTGCTCGGCCCAGCGCAGCAGCACCTCGCGCTCGGGCATTCCCCCGCGGTAGCCGCCGGTGTCCGACGCGAAGGAGGGGAAGCCGCTCTCGGCCAGGGAGACCATGCCGTGGATGGCCGCGCGCAAGCCGCCGACGCGGCCGCCTTCGTGGTTGGAGAAGTCGTTGTCGAGGTCGCCTGGCCAGATGAGGTCGGAGATGCGCTGGCCGCCCCAGGACGAGGCGCGCCCGATGAGGAAGCCGTCGCCGCCGGCCCAGCGATCGAGCGCCGCGCGGTAGGCCGCGTGATAGCCCTGTGGATAGAACCAGTGGCCCCGGCGCTCGGTGTCTCCATTGAAGAAGCGGAAGCCCGGTCGGGTGCCCGCGAGGTCGCTGACGATGTCCTCTCCGTAGTCGAGCTTGAAGCCCCGGGCGCCGGCCTCGATGATCGGGCGAAGCTGGTCGACCCAGAACTCCGTCGCCTCGGGGTTGGTCCAGTCCATCGGCGAGCCGTTGGCGTTGGGCATCCCGCTCGGCCCGCCGTAGCGAGTGATGGTGACGTACGGTCGGCCGCTGGTCGTGCGCACCAGGAGGTTGCGCTCGCGGGCCTGCATCCAAAGGCGCTCGGCGGCGTTCTGCGGGGTCGCCCCGTCGGCCACCGCGTCGAGGAAGGGGACGCTCCAGAAGATCACCCGATATCCGAGCTGGCGCAGCGTGGCCATCATCGCCTCGGGGTTGCGGAAGCGCGTCCGGTCGATGGTGTGGTCGGAGTAGGAGGTCTGCCAGGGGTTGTCGATCCAGATGGTGGAGGTGGGGATCGCCTCCGCGCGCAGCCTCCGCGCGTCTTCGAGCACCTGCGCGTCGTCGTCCCAGGCGTTGCGCCACTGCTGGTGCCCGAAGGACCACGCGGGCGGCAGCCGGGGCAGCCCCGTGAGTCGGGTGTACGCCGCGATCACCGCGCGGGGCGTCGCCTGCGCGAAGAGGTGCAGCGTCGCGCGGGCTCCCTCGAAGCGCGCGCTCCAGCGGGCCCCGTCGGTCGCGCCCACGTCGAAGGCCCCCGCCTCGGTGGTCTCGACGAAGACCCCATCGCCCCTCGGCGACACCATGACGGGCACCGGCACGTGGGCCTCGTTGGTGCCCGAGTCCGTGCCGCCGACGTGGAGTTGCATCGCGACGATGCGGCCGCGCGCGTCGAAGCCCGCGAACTGCTCCCCGAGGCCGTGGTAGCCGCTGCCGTCCATCGGCGCGTCGAAGCGCAGCATCGCCACGTCGGGGCCCTGCGCGTCGACCACGAGCGACAGCACGTCGGCGTTGGTGCGCACGAGGCGGAGCACCACGTCGCCCGTCGCAGGGTGGGTGAGCGTCACGGTCCCGGCGGCCTCGTCGACCGCGCGCACGGTGGTCGGCGCCACCCAGGTGATGCCCGAGGGGTCAGGCTGCCGCGGATCGTGGAATCGGGTCGGGCTCGGGCCGCCGTCGCGCGTGCCGATCAGCAGCAGCGGCATCGTCCCGGGGCTCTCGATCATGGTCGCGCCGGCCCGCCGCAGCCGCAGCCGCGCGGGCGACCCCGCGAGCTCTACGTCGAAGCCCCCGCCCTCCGCCCGGAGGCGCCAGGGAATACCTGGAGCGGTAACATCGGCTGCGACGTCTGCGGCGTCGGGCGCGTCGGCCAGGGTCGCGTCGGCCCCGGACGCAGGTGCGTCACCATCGCAGGCGATCGGCACGATGGAAGCGAGGAGGAGCAGCGCGCGCTTCATGACGGCGCACGATATCGCAGGCCCGTCAGAAGTCGCGGGGCCTTCGTCGCCACAGGGCCGCGGCGCCGGCCACGGCGGACACGACGCCGACCGCGCCGAGCAGCAGCGGCACGCCGGTGCGCGGCGTGGGCGCCGGGGGGGCTGGGACCTTCGCGCGCTCTTCGGAGGTCTCCGCGCGCCGGCGGCGCAGCTCCAGCTTCAGGGACTCCAGGCCGCGGGCCATCGCCCACTCGTGGTTGGCGGCGAAGAAGGGCTTGAGCGCGAAGGATAGCGACTTGAGCAACGGCTTCTCCGCGCGGACCGTCCAGGTGTAGGTCAC
>CAIOSS010000027.1 GCA_903860995.1 uncultured delta proteobacterium
CGGCAGCGAGGGTGAGGTCATCCAGGACGGCGGACCGCCCGCTCCCCCCCGCGGGATCAGCTCAGCGGCAGGTGAAGGCCGGCGCGCGCCCGGTCGACTCGTCGTTGGTGTTGCCGCGGGCCATGCAGGGCTCGTCTTCGGTCCACATGCGCCAGTCGGCGGCGCGGCCCATCGTCGCGGCGTGGTCGCTCCAGCGGCGGTAGCCGTCGCTGGTCGCCGACGCCCCCTCCGCGCGGAACACCGTCGGCGCCGCACACACGCCCCGCGTCGCGTTGTTGCGCTGCTCGGTGGCGGCGTAGTCGAGGATCACCGCAGCCATGGCGGCGGTGCTGCGGTTCCAGCAGCAGGTGCGCGAGCGCTCGTAGGTGAGCTCGCCGAGCACCCAGTCTTCCAGCAGCCGGTGCGTGCCGTCGGTCTGCGCGCGCGAGCGGCCGGCCTCGGCCTCGATGCGGTAGAGCTCCTCGAAGGCGTCTTCGCGGCGGGTGCGGGCCGAGCAGCTCGCGGGGTACATCCGCAGGTGTTCGCGGGCCGAGCGCACCTGCCCGAGGGCCGCGTTGCGCCGGTCTTCCACGCTCGGCACCACGAGGATCTCCCCGAAGCGCGCGGGCCGCGCGGAGATGGCCGCCTGGTCGGCCTCGTCGATGGCCACCTCGCGGTCGCGGACGGAGACCTCGTTCATCCACTGGCCGTCGCGCAGGGCCGCGGTGCGCCAGCGGCGCAGGCCCCCGCCGAGGGCGGCGTAGGGCGACCCGTCCGAGGCCTGGCCCACGCCGCCGGTGTTGGCGAGGGTGAAGTACCGCCGGGCGCTCGCGGGCTCGTCCCACACGGGCTGCCGCCGGGGCATCGAGCCGGAGATCACGTCGACGGCGAAGCGGCCGGTCATGGGCTCGCTCACCCGCACCACGGGGATGGTGTGCCCGATGCCCGAGCGCTGCCAGCGCTCGAGCAGCACGTCGCCGGGCGCGAGCGCCTCGGCCCGCACGTGGAACATGTTGGCCGCGTCGGCGAGGTTGACGCTGCCGAAGTACAGCAGCACCAGGCGCATGAAGTACCCGACGCGCTTGTTGAGGAACATCTCGTCGAAGTACGCCCCCGCCCCCGGCGCCCGCCCGCCGGTCGAGGTGATCCACGGGACGGTGTCATCGTCGCCGAGGTGGTAGTTGCGGAGCGTGGCGTCCTTCGGCCACGCGGCGCCGGCGCGCCAGGCGCTCTCATGGTCGCGGTACTGCGTGCGGAAGAGGGGAAAGCGGCCGACGCGCTGGCCGCTGCGGTTCACGAAGCCGAAGTGCCCGGCGTAGAGCACCTGCCGCCCCTGGGAGTCCCAGCCCTGGAGGTAGAAGGGCAGGTGGTAGAAGCTCGCGAAGGCCACCCGCAGGAAGACCGCCACCTCGGCGCACTCCAGCGTCGGCGCGCCGATCACCCGGTCGCCGTAGGGCGTCGGCACCTGGATGGTGTGGCCGTACCCGCCGTCGCGGGCCACGCGCCGGAAGGAGTTGAGCCAGCGCTCGTACTTCTGCTCCCAGTCGAGCCCGGAGCCCGCGGCCCAGGCGACGCCCGCGGCGCGCGCGGCGGTCGTGTCGGTGTCGCTCCATCGGTTGGTGACCGACCACACCTCGGTCGACGCGCCCGCGGGCACCCGCGGCCCGCCCTGCTGGATGCGCACCTCGTCGGGCAGCTGCGAGAGCGTGCCCTCGAGGCCCGTCTCCGCCGCAGCCTCGTCGAAGGCCGTCGGCGGATCGGCCGCGCAGCCGACCACCGAGAACGCCAACGCTGCTGCCCAGACCCGGTAGGTGCTCTTCGTGTGTCGAATCACGAGGCCGGTGATACCTCAAGGGCGCACCGGCTGTCTGGATACCCCCCCTAACCCCCCGGGAAGAGTTCCCCCCGTCGTCGCCCTCAGCCGACCGAACCCGCGCGGGC
>CAIOSS010000028.1 GCA_903860995.1 uncultured delta proteobacterium
CCGCACCGCCCCGGCCAGCGCGCCCCGCGCGGGCCTCCTCGCGATCGGCCTCGCGATGCTCGCCGTGCGTCGCCGCCGCCGCCGCCGCGCAGCCTGATCGCGCGCAGCCTCCCCTACCGACTCCCGTTCAACTCCCCCTCGCGTCGGCGGATGCCCTTCCGGTAGCATCCGCGCACGATGCGTCACCCCCACCGTTGGTTCTCTCGCGGACTGGGCCTTGCGCTCGGCCTCGGGGCGCTCCTCACCACCCCGCGGCCCGCGGAAGCGATCTGGCCGCCTCGCCCCGAGATGACGGCGAACGACCTGTCGATGATGGCCAACTGGCCCAACGACCCGGGCTACGCGGGCCAGTGGGAGCACTGGTCGTGGGTGCCCGGGATGAACCTCACGGTGCCCGGCTTCCGCACCGAGGAGAGCGCCCTCGGCACGGGCAACAACACCGACCGCGCGTGGGCCATCTCCACGGGCGACCCGCGGGTGCTCATCGCAGTGCTCGACTCGGGCATCAACTGGGACAACGACGACATCGTCAACAAGATCGCCCTCAACACCGCCGAGCTCCCGCTCCCGGAGGGCGCGACGATCTACGACGCCAACGCCGACGGCGTCGTGAACATCCTCGACTACCTCCGCGACGCGCGCATCACGTGCGGCACCGGCCCCGTGAGCGGGCGCAACCCGCGGCGCTGCCAGGGGGCCGACGGGATGGCCAACGACCCCAACCGCAACGGCGTGCTCGACCCGGGCGACCTCATCCGGGTGTTCTCGGACGGCACCGACGGCGACCGCAACGGCTACGTCGACGACATCGCGGGGTGGGACTTCTTCCAGGACGACAACGACCCGGCGGACGCCACGCGCTTCGGCCACGGCACCGGCGAGATGCGCTGGAGCGCCGCGGAGACCAACAACGGCATCGGCGACGCCGGGGACTGTCCCCGCTGCATGCTGATCCCCATCCGCGCGGCGGACAGCTTCATCGGCGAGGTGGACGACTTCGCGCAGGGCGTCGTGTACGCCGTCGACCGCGGCGCGCTCGTGGTGCAAGAGGCCCTCGGCACGCTCGACAACAGCACCTTCGCGATGCGCGCCATCGACTACGCGTACGCCCGCAACGTGCCCGTCATCGCCAGCGCCGCGGACGAGAACTCCCGGCACCACAACGCGCCGAGCACCAACAACCACACGCTGACGGTGCACGCGATCCGCTACGACACCGAGACCCTCACCCGCAGCACGACCTTCCTCAACTTCAACAACTGCACCAACTACGGCGCGCAGCTGGTGCTCTCCGTGTCCGGCACCGGGTGCTCGTCCGAGGCCACCGGCCACACCGCGGGCCACGCGGGCCTGCTCCAGTCCTACGCGATCGAGCGCAACCTCATGCCCCGGCCCTCGGCCGAGGAGATCTACCAGCTGCTCGCCCGCACCACGGACGACATCAACGTCCCCGAGAGCCAGCCCTCGCACCCGATGCACGACGACACGAAGTACCCGTCGCTGCCGGGCTGGGACCAGCGCTTCGGCTACGGACGCACCAACGCCCGCCGCGCCATCGAGTGGCTGCGCGACGGCAAGATCCCGCCGGAGGTCGACATCACGTCGCCGCGGTGGTTCACGGTCTTCGACCCCGACCGCGCCCCGCAGCAGACGCTGCGCATCGAGGGCCGCATCGCCGCGCGCCGCGCGCCGCGCTTCGACTACACCGTCGAGTATGCGACCGGCGTCGAGCCCGCCGACACCGCCTGGGTCATGGTGCGCCGCGAGACCAACGTCACGGCCCCGGTCACCGACCGCCTGGCCGACATCGACCTCCGCACGCTCAACGTCAACAACCCCGGCGAGCGCGCCAACCGCTACACCCTCTCGGTGCGCATCCGCGCCGTGGCCCACTACGACGCCCCCGTGGGCGACGTGCCCGGCGAGGTGCGCCGCGCCTTCTACGTGCACCGCGACGGCTCGGTGCTGCCCAACTTCCCCATCGACGTGGGCGGCTCGGGGGAGAGCTCGCCCAAGACCGTCGACCTCAACGGCGACGGATCGCGGGAGATCATCTACGGCACCGCCGACGGCGACGTGCACGCCTTCCGCGCCGACGGCACCGAGCTCCCGGGCTTCCCGGCGCACACCGTGCCCCTCTTCGGGATGCGCTCGGCGCACCCGACCAGCTACGTCAACAGCGCGGCGTACTCGGGCGAGTCGCCCGCCATCGACCCGGGGCGCATCTTCGACCCGGTGGTGGCCACGCCCGCGGTGGGCGACCTCGACGGCGACGGAACGCCCGAGATCGTGGTCAACAGCTACCACGGCACCGTGCACGTCTTCCGCCGCGACGGCACCGCCTACGGCCGCGGGTTTCCCTTCGCGCTGCCCGACGTGCCCAGCGCGATGACCGCGCCCGACCGCATCCTGCAGCGCGGGCTCTTCTGCTCGCCCGTCATCGCCGACCTCGACCGCGACGCGCGCCCGGAGATCATCTTCGGCGCCATGGACGGCAAGGTCTACGCGCTCGACTCCATGACCGGCGCGGTGAAGCCGGGCTTCCCGGTGGTGATCCACTTCCCCGAGGAGGGCACGGAGTACAACCGGGTGTTCGGCAACGTGGGCGTCGGCAACTTCAACGGCGACAACATCCCCGACCTGGTGGTGGTGTCGAACGAGAAGCTCCGCGGCGACAACAACACCGGCGCCATCTACCTGGTGCACGGCGACGGCAACAACCACCCGGGCGGGCCCTTCCACCCCAACTGGCCCATCGCGGTCACGTCGTTCAACTTCTTCCCGCTGGTGGGAGAAGGGGTCTCCGGCGCGCCGCCCATCGCGGACATCGACGGCGACGGCCGCGACGAGCTCGCCTTCACCGGCAACGCCCTGCCCACCATCGCCTTCGTGCGCGGAGAGCAGGCCGCCATGGGCCGCCGCCCGGCGCTCAACGCGCTCAACCGCGTGGCGCTCGCGCAGACCTCCCGCCGCGGCGCCCTCACCAACAACACCACGCAGATCGTGTCCTTCGCCAACGTGTTCAGCATGGGCTCGTGGGGCGACCTCGACGGCGACAACAGCCCCGACTACGTGATCTCCGGCGCCGAGCTCAACCTCGCCATCAACCTCGGCGGCGGCGGCCGGGCGCGGCCCTTCTTCCACCTCGTGGGCGCCTTCCGCGGCCGCGACGGCACCGTGCTCGACGGCTTCCCGCAGCTCCTGGAGGACTACACGTTCTTCATGAACCCCGCGATCGCCTCCATCGACGGCGACCCGTACCCCGAGCTCATCCTCGGCACCGGGGGCTACTTCCTCGAGGCCTTCGACGCCTGCGGGCGCACGCCCGAGGGCTGGCCCAAGTTCACCGGCCAGTGGATCATCCCGTCGCCCGCGCTCGGCGACCTCGACGGCGACCACTCCATGGAGATCGTCAGCGGCACCCGCGGCGGCCAGCTCTGGGCGTGGCGCACCCGAGGCGACGACCGCACTGCCAACGTGCAGTGGGAGAGCTTCCGCCACGACAACCGCAACACCGGCAACTACGGCGCCCCGCTCTCCCAGGGCGTGCGCGGCGTCGGCGACGCCGGGGCCGTGGTGTGCCCCATTCCCCCGGAGCCCGACGCGGGCGTCACGCCCACGGATGGAGGCAACTCGATCGCAGACGCGAGCGTCGACAGCGGCGCCGCGACCCCGCCGACGACCACCGACGGCGGGTGCAGCTGCCGCGCGACCGGGAGCGCCCCGAGCGGCGGCCTCGCGCCCTTCGGCCTCCTCGGCCTCGGCCTCGTCGCGACCCTGCGCCGCCGCCGCCGCCGCGCCGCCTGACCCTGACCGTGCCCCGCCGCGCCCGGTGTCGGACGCGGCGGCACACGCCCGCCCCCGTCGGCACAGCGCCCCTTACCCCCCGTCAAAGGGCGCCAGATTCATACATTGAAGAGTAAAGAATCTCCGGCTTATGATCGCTGCTGCCCCGTCGTTGCAGCGCCGGGAGCGCCCCGTCCCACGCAGATGCACCCGAGGAGACTCCCGTATGGTTGCACCCGATGCCGCGCCGAGGGCCTCGACCGCCGCTCACCCCCAGCGCGTCGGCCGCTACGACCTGCTGACCGAGCTCGGACGCGGCGGGATGGCCAGCGTGCACCTCGCGCGAGGCTTCGGGAGCGCGGGCTTCGAGCGCCTCGCGGCGGTGAAGCTCCTTCACCCGGGGCTCTGTGCCGACCCGGATTTCGTGGAGATGTTCCTGGACGAGGCGCGGGTTGCGGCGCGGCTGCATCACCCCAACGCCACGGCCATCATCGACGTCGGCGCGGAGGGCTCGCAGCTCTACATGGTGATGGACTACGTCGAGGGCGACACCCTCCATGCCGTGCAGTGCGCCGCCGCGGCGCTGCGCCGCGCGGTGCCCCTCGGCATCGCCCTCCGGGTGGCCCTCGACGCGCTCGCGGGCCTCGACGCCGCCCACGAGCTCCGCGGCTCCGACGGGGCCCCGCTCGGGCTGATCCACCGCGACGTCACCTCGCAGAACGTGCTCATCGGCGTCGACGGCGCGGCGCGACTCGTCGACTTCGGCATCGCGCGCGCGGCCTGCCGGACGGGCGTCACCACCATCGGGGTGCTCAAGGGCAAGCTGCCCTTCATGGCCCCCGAGCAGATCCGCGGCCGGCCCGTCGACCGCCGCGCCGACCTCTTCTCGATGGGCGTCACGCTCTGGGAGACCATCGCGCTGCGCCGCTGCTTCCCCTCCCGTGAGGGCGCCCTCTTGTCGCGCCTGGCCAACGAGGCGTACCGCCCGCTCGTCGAGTTCGCGCCGCAGATGCCCGCCGCGCTCGACGAGGTGTGCCGCCGGGCGCTCGCGTTCGACCCGACCGATCGCTTCGCGACCGCCTCGGAGTTCGCCGAGGCCATCGAGCAGCGCTTCCGCGCCGACCTCGCGACGCAGCGCGAGCTCGGGCACTTCATGTCCGTGGTCGCCGCCGAGAAGCTCTGCCACGAGCGCGAGGCGGTGCGCGCCACCTCGCAGCCGCTGCCCGCGCGCTCGCCGCGGCTGGTGACCCCTGCGCGGCCGGCGCCGGTGCTCGACCTCCGGCCCCCGCGCGAACCCGACGTCGGCCCACCCCCCGTGCCGGGCCTCGTCGCGGACCGACCGCGACCGTTGCAGGGGCGCATCGACGATGCCCTCATCGACTCCGAGGACGTCACCGCCATCGCGCCATCGCTGCGCCCCGCGGCGCACCCAGTGGGGCCGGTGCGGCGCCCGCTCACGCTCCCGCCGCTCCCGCGCCAGTCTCGCCCGTTGCCCACGCGGGTCCCCATCGCGCCGAAGATCGACGCGGCGGCGCTCTGCGACCTCGCCACGCAGGCCTTCCAGCTCGAGCGCCCGCGGCCCTCGCTGGTGCCGCCGGCCCCGCCGATCGCAAAGGCGAAGAACGACAAGCCCGGCGCGCCACTCTTCCCGGAGCCCGAGGTCGACGTCGGCCGCGTCTCCGAGGTGCGCATCGCCGTCTCCGCGCGTCGCGCGCCGGTCCCCAAGGTCGCGGCCGCCGAGCCGCCACCCGCGGAGGTCGTGGTCGCGGAGCTGCCGGCCGACGCAGTCCCGGTCGCAGAGCCGCCGGCCGCAGAGAGAGTGGCCTCGCCGATGCCTCGGGAGCTCCTGCCCCTGGCGCTCCCACCGGCCGTCGTGGCCGCGCCCCAACCGACGCCCGCGAGGGCCCGGCTGCGCGGCGCGATGTCCCGGCTTTGGTCCCGCCTGTTTGGCGCCTGAGCCTCCGCCCCGTCGCTCACCCCCACAAGGCCCTCTCGATGCCCTCCGCCTGCGCCTCCCAGCGCCAGCGCAGCGCCCGCTCCCTCGCCCCGGGGGACCCCGCCGGATGCTCGTCCCACGCCGCCGCGACCGCGTCCGCGAGGGCCGCCGCGGAGGCGCCCGCTGGGAGCACCCGACCTGCGTCACCGACCAGGCCCGCGACGCCGCCGCTGGCCGTCGCGACCACCGCAGCCCCTGCGCCCATCGCCTCGAGCAGGGCCACCGGCGCTCCCTCGCCCCGCGCCCCCGCGGCGCCCCCCGCGGTGTGCAGGAACACCCGCGCCCGCTGGAGCCACGCGTCCCTCTCGGCGGCCCCGACGCTGCCCACGAAGCGCGCGTCCACGCCGTGGGACCTCGCCAGGGCCTCCAGGACGCCCCGCTCCGGGCCGTCGCCCAGGACCACCCACGGAAGCG
>CAIOSS010000029.1 GCA_903860995.1 uncultured delta proteobacterium
CGCTCGACCGCACGATCCGCAACTCGTCCACCGACGAGGTCTACTGGCGCACCCAGAGCGGCGGCTTCGTGCGAAACGGGCGGCTCGCCGCGGTGCGCAACTGGTCGCGCTTCGAGGGCCAGTGGCTCGACGAGGCCCACCACCTCCCGATGGCGTGGATGGTCAGCGAGACGGGCTGGGAGTACACGCCCTACGCCAACGGCGCCGGGGCCTCGTCGCACCGGCGGGTGCCACGGCTCACCAGCTTCGCCCTCAGCGACGCCCCCCCCATCCGCTCGGGCGCGCAGACCTTCTGGCGCACCCTCGACGGGCGGGCGGTGAACCAGCGCAACGTGCGCCGGGCCCTGCTCCGCACGCCCCCGGAGGGCGTCGGGCCGACCGAGAAGTGGATCGACGTCGACCTCGACGAGCAGGTGCTCGTGGCCTACGAGGGGCCGCGGCCGGTCTTCGCCACGCTCATCTCCTCGGGGCGCGGCGACCGCCACAGCGGCGTGCGCAACTACGAGTCGCCCACCGGGAGCTTCCGCATCCAGTCGCGGCACATCACCACCACCATGGACGGCGACACCGCGGGCGACGGGCCGTACAGCATCGAAGACGTCCCGTGGGTGATGTACTTCCACGGCTCGTACGCGCTGCACGGCGCGTTCTGGCACTCGTACTTCGGCTGGCGGATGTCCCACGGCTGCATCAACCTGAGCCCCCCCGACGCGCGGCGGGTGTTCCTGTGGGCCGACCCGGTGCTGCCTGCGGGCTGGCACGGCGTGTACGCGGGGACGACGCAGCCCGGCGCCCGGGTCGAGCTCCGCCACTCCCGCGCCAACGCGCCGGAGGAGGACCGCCCGGCGAGCGCGGCCCACGCGATGCCCGTCGCGCCCGCGCAGTAGCGGGTCAGTCGCGGACGTCGAGCACGAGGCGACGGGGCGTGACGTCGCCGGGGATCGAGATCGTGCCCTCGATGGTCACCGTGGTGCCGCGCGGCTGCGCGGGGATCTCGAAGAGCCGGGTGCGGCCCGAGACCCTCCCACCCGCGCCGAGCCGGGTGGAGTTCCACTGGATGCAGTGCGAGCTGCCCTGGCCGATGACGGGGTTGGTGCAGCGCCCCCCGAGGTCGCCGTCGATCTCGTACTGCCCCAGCGAGCGCGCGCCCGCGGTGACGCTGAGCTCGCCCCGCACCCGGAAGCCCCGGGCGTGCGCGACGTCTACGTCGAGCCAGACGCCGGTGGCGCCCTTACCGGGGTCGGTAAAGCTCACCGAGGTCGGCGCGCCCGGGGTGACGGGCGTCGAGGCGAGGCTGCTGCCGACGAGCTTGGTGCCGAGGAGGAACACCGACGCCGCGACGCCGAGCACCGTGAGCATCACCAGCCCGAGGCAGCCGAAGACGAGGACGCGCGTAGTGCCGCTGCGCGCAGGCGGTGCGGGCGGGGGCGGGGCCCAGGGTTGCTGCGACGAGGGGAGGGGATTGAAGGACATCGCGGGGGCAGCGAACGCGACGGAGGCGGTGGGGTCAAGCGGCGCCTTGAGGGAGGGGAGTGCGGTGGTAGCGTCGGGGAGATGAGCCACGGTCGCCACGGCATCGGTCAGGGTCCGTTTCGCCCCGAGCAGCTACGGTCGGGAGACCCGTACGAGTTGTCGCAGGGGCACCCCGTGTTGTGCGCGCCGACCGGCAGGGACGGGACCGGGCCCAACGGGCTGGGCTTCGCGGTTCTCGACAGCGATCCGGCGGTGCGCAACGCCGGGGTCGATACGGGACTGGCGTTGGGTCCAGGGACCCTTCGTGCGCCCGACGTCGCGGTGAACTTCGACGGTGGCGACGGGACCTGGGCGACGTCGACGCCCCTGGCGGTCGAGTACGCGGGTCGTGGCCAGGACGAGGCCGAGCTGCGGACGAAGATCACGGAGCTGCTGGCCGCAGGAACGCGCTGGGTGTGGGTGGTCCGTCTGGTGGGCCCGCGACGGGTCGAGATCCACGAACCCGGGGTGGCGATGCGTACCGTGGGCGACGACGCGACCCTCACCGCCCCCGGCGTGTTGAGCCTGCCGGTTCCGGTGCGCGCGCTCTTCGATCGGGATGCCGCGCACGAGACGACCCTGCGCAATCTGCTCGCGGCCAGGGGCTACGTGGACCTCGCCGCGGTGCGTGAAGAGGGCCGCGAAGAGGGCCGCGAGGAGGGCCTCGACGCGCTGCGCGCGGCGCTGCTTTCGGTCGTCGGTGCGCGCGGCTGGCAACTTTCGGACGAAGACGCGCGGCGGGTTGCGTCGTGTCGAGCGCCCGCCACGCTGCGAGCGTGGATCACGCGCGCGGCGACCGCGGACGCGCTCGAGGGTGTCGTCGGCGCTGGGTGAGCTTCGGCGTCACCGGAGGGCATCGGGGTGTGGCCCACGCCCCTCCTCCTCAAAACAAATCCGCCAGCCGCCCGACCACCCCGTGGCGGCCGAACACCGTGCGCAGCGCGCGGATGGCCACCTGCTCGCGCAGCGGTGAGTACGGCGGCCAGGCCGGGTCGCGCGCCGGCAGCGCGAGGCTCGGCACGCTGCGGTGCTGGGCGCGGCACATGCGCGTGAGCCCGTCGGCGCCGTGCAGGGTGCCGGCGGCGCCGGGGCCCGCGGCGTCCATCGGCGCGTCCACGGCGCCCTCCGCCGCGAAGACGTCGTCGTGCAGCACCACCGAGGCCCGGAGCCCGTCGGCCATCGCCGCGGCGCGGTCGGCCGACTCCGTGAACACATAGGCGAAGGGCCCGCCGACGCCGTCGTCGGCGAGCGCGAGCGCGTGGGCGTTGGAGCTCGCGATGAGCACCGGCAGCACGGGGCCGTGCAGGGTCTCCCGCGCGGCGCGCGCGCCCTCGCTGACGCCCACCAGCACCGTCGGGGCGAACCACGACCCCGCGCCGTCGCGGTGCATGGCCTCGCCGCCGGCGCCCAGGGTCGCGCCGAGCCGCAGCGCCTCCTCGGTGACCACCCGGAGAAGGGTCGCGCGGGAGTGGTGCATCGCCGGCCCGAGGTCGACCGCCTCGCGCCAGGGGTCGCCCACCCGCAGCGACGAGGCCAGCTCGATCACCCGCCGGGTGAGCGCCTGGGCCACGCTGGCGTGCACGATGGCCCGCTCGACCGCGTCGCGCCGCTGGCCCGCGTGCACGAAGCGACCCGCCACGATGGCCCGCGCCGCCCGCTCGACGTCGCAGTCGTCGCAGGCGATGAGGGTGGTCTTGCCCGCCACCGTGGAGAGCGACGGGACGGCCGCCCGCGCGCACCGCGCCGCCACGCGCCGCGCGGCCTCCTTCGAGCCGATGGTGATGGCCAGGTCGACCCCCGCGTCGATGATCGCGTCGCCCGCGTCGCGCTCGCCCACCAGCACCGCGAGGAGGTCCGCGGGCAGGCCCTCGCGCACGGCGATCTCCCGGGCCCGAAGCGCCGGGAGCACGGCGAGCGACGAGGGCTTCCACACCACCGCGTTGCCCGC